>DGVV01000046.1 GCA_002395085.1 Ruminococcus sp. UBA4275
AGCGCCCCATTATAATCATCGCGCAGCGATACCTTTATCGACAAGCTGAAGCGAGGAATCAAAGGATTCCTCGCTTATTTTCTATATGGTATAGAAAGAGCAGAGCCTGCACTCCGTTCAGCTCAGGCTCCGCTCTTTAAGTAGGTTCATCAGGAAATACGCATCAAAGCACGTTTCATCAGTGTCAGGTCAATTGCATTGAGTCTCCCGTTTCCGTCAAAGTCACCAGTCTGCCAGTCTGTGAGTGTACCGTCTGCCAGCAGATACCGCATGAGTGCTGCTGCATCTGCAATATTGAAACTTCCGTCCGCATTGACATCGCCCTAAATCTTCGCAGGAATCACTGCCGCAATGACATTCACACAGCTTGACTGCGCGATCATTCCGATCGTGACGGATTCTCCCGCCTTTACGGTTTTCCGGTACAATTCATAGGTCACATTCGGATCACCGTTATCGGATGCGATATCTCCGGTCTTTTCCCATCCGGAGAGCCATGCCGGATAACGCGCATCATTCAGTCTGCTGTCAAGGCCGATTAAAACCTCTGCATTCTGAGATACTGTAATCACAGCTTCCTCGCCGGTGTACTTTTTGGAATCGCAGGCGGTTCGGATATAATCTGCATCTGCAAGATATGCCGGTACAGAGGTGAATGTCACGGCACGGTCTCCGAATACGGAGTCTCCTGCTTTCAAACCCTGTGTAATGCTCCATGAAGCTGCATTTGCTGCATCCTGTACATTCAGTTCCTGGATGAGATTGCCGTGAAGCGGCTCAGCAATAACTGGTGTCACAGATGCGCTGCCGTAGGTCATTTGCAGCATTCTTCCGGAATATGCCTGAACATCGCTCTTGGCCTGATCCGGTGTCGATGCCCGATAGCTGTACATTTGCAGGTCAAAATTATCGTAAGTGTCTCCGCCGGATTTAAGATTCGGAATATTTACTCTGTCATTGCGGTTATTCACAATTTTATAAGCAAGACCGCTTCCCATGTTGCAGCCGTCAAACTTGTCTCCGTAAGACTTGATCGTACCGGAATACGCATCACTGCCCATGTTAACTGCATCAAGCGGCAGATTCGTTCCCTCATAATAATTCGCTTCGGAAAACACTTTGGAATTATAGGAAGCACCGATTCCATACTGCTTGTTTTTCGTGAAATAATTATTATAGGAGTGAATATGCGAGTTTCTGGCTCTCGGATTGCGCGATTCTGTGTTTCTAAACCAGTTATGATGATATGTGATGTAATCCTGAAACTGGGAAGGTCCGCCGCCGACTAAGGAGGTCTTGTGACAGTTCACAAACTGATTGTAAGAAATTGTTACATAATCTGACCACTTGATATCCGCTGATCCGTCACCGTCTGCCTTATCATCATCAACAGTTCCGTTTCCGGCGTATTGATTGTAGCCTTTTTCGATTGTATTATTATGAATCCACATATGTGAGGAGCGTGCATCATTGGATCCGCTCATTGAAATACCGTCATCCGGATATTTTCCAAGCCAGAGATTGCGTACCTCACAGGATGTGCAGCGCTTCATCTCAAAGCCCCACTGATTCAGATTAGCATTATAGCCGATGCCTTCTACTGTAACATTTTCGCCGTATTGCAGATACAGCATATTAGAACCGTCGTTCTGTCTGCCGTCGTTCGCCTTTGCACCCTTCGGCACATTCAATGAACCGACAAAACGAAAAACGACATTCTTCGGCTTTGCACTGTTAAAAATATCATAAAGACCGGTTTTACCGCCGTAGGAGATTGAATCCTTGTTGGAATCGGTTACATAAATGACCTGTACTCCCTGCTTCAGTGTACCGTCATTATTATATGCTCCGACACCGGAATAATAGTTATAGTGTGCATACCCGCTGCGGTCATATGCCATCGGCATAACCGTACAGCCGCAGGATCCGGCGTTTCCTTCTATCTTCAGTTCATACGCTGTTCCGCCCTTCAGCCCCGGAATGTCCACCCGGTTTCCGCGGATCAGCTCCCTGTCAGCCTGGATGAAGCTTCCGCCAGCCTCACGGTAAGAGATATTCACATTGCTGCCGATCTTGTTTTGATCCCATTCTGCAAATGCTGTCTCAAACCAGCCTCCGCAGAGTGTGATCGCATCAGTTTGTTCAGCAGGCGTATCAACTATACCCGGCTGTACAGAAGGCGCTCCGTTCAGATAGCTTGGCGTCCAGTTCTTCATATATGCATCAAGTGTGATCTTTTTCGCGTCAGAATCGGAAATCTTATGTCCCTTTCGCTTGGACAGATCAACCGCCGTGCCGTTTGCGAGCTTTGTGCCGTATTCCTTAAAACCGGCGACATTCTGCGGCTCAACATTGCTCATCTTGTACCATCCCGCAGGATCAATCAGACCATCCTTGGCAAGTGTCGTATTCAGGAACAATACCTTTGCAGTATTACGCCACGGTCTTCCAAGATAGCCGGCTTTATGCTTCATGCCGGATGCAGTCGTCACTTTACAGTTATTGAACAGATAGCCTGTATCAGCATCGTTTTCGTCACGCGCGGCAGTGATGTAACCTGAGTATCCTGCATCACTGTATCCCGCAAAACAAAGCTCACATTGATCGAAAACCGCCGAAGAATCGCCGAAAATATAGTCTGTATTTCCTTCAATGTGACAGTTCCTATAGTACTGCGGAGCACCGCCGGTATAGAGCGTATCCTGGCTTGAGAGAAAATCACAGTCATAGAATTCACAGTATGCTGCATCTGCTGAAAGGGCTGCTCCGCGCTCTGTTGCAGCCTTTAAGCGGACATCTGCGCCTTTTTGGCGCTGGAAACTAATACTGGATACAGAGGTATCGCCGCTCAGCTGTACACCGTCACGCAATTCTTCATCCGTAACATAGCGGTTGAAGGAGTTTTCAAAGGTAATATACTGTGCCTTGAAATGTGTTGCCTTCGGAAGAAGGAGTACCGTACCGCCCCAGCGGTAATTCGCTACGCGTTTCGTTGATTTAGACCTGGCCGCATTTGCATCGTAGTAACCCTTTTCACCAGCACTGTAATACTTGTATCCGATGCCGTAATACCATGTCAGAACAACATCTTTTGACGGTTCATCGTTAACAAAAGAGATGTACGGTGTCTGTACGATGACCTGCTCCCGATAAGTACCGGGCGCGATGTGTATCGTGACACGATCAGATTCGCCGGAAGGATTCAGTGAAGCGGCTTTGTTTACCGCCTCCTGAACGGTTGCAAAGCTGCCTGCTTTTGACTGGTAGCCGACATACAGATCTTGCTGACCGGCGGCAGAAACCGGTATAGATACATGAAGTGTCGTCAGCACCGACAATGCAGGCAAAACAGCTCTTACCCTGGAATGAATATACAGTTTCAATGTAAACGCCTCCTTTGATTGTATTATAATGATTTAGCATCAAATGCTCAATGATATATCCTTGCAATTCAATGACCTATTCTCTCTGGATAGGTATATACCCTTGTCTTGTTCTAATTTGGACAACGAATGGTCAACTGGGTTACAACAAATTGCACCGGATTACGCTGGACAGATTTGCTGCGATACGCTGTATTGCGCCATTCTGCGTGCTTTTCTCTGGGATATGCAGCGCCGCAAACAATGACTTTTTAATACCACATACATGCGAAAAAGCCCAGCTTTCGCTGGACTTTTTCGACAGGCTGAAAGCAGCCCCGAAGGACTGCTTTTTTCTTGTCTATCCGGTTTTTGCACCAAGCAGATCCGAGAGCAGCTTCATTGCATCCAGAATGGTGATCAGGTTATCTTTGTCATAATCAGCGGCGAGGAAGCTCTTCTCCGTCAGCGGAATATCCGCGCAGGGATCCTCTGCGGCAATCCGGATGAGCAGAACTGCATCCGCAGCGGAAACGGTGCCGTCACAGTTGACATCGCCCAAAAGCGGTTCCGCTGAGGGCGGCGCAGCCGTCGTCTTTTTCTCCCCCAGAATTTTAATATATCCGTTGTAGATTCCCTTTGTGAACAGATATGTCATCTGGAGTTTTCCGGCTTCATCCTTTTCCGAATTGATAAAGCAATCGCTCACAATGCCGTCATCCACATATGAAATGCCGATCGGATACATCTCGCCCTGCTCTGCATTTTCGGGGAGGGTGAAATCAATCGTGAACAGGC
>DGVV01000026.1 GCA_002395085.1 Ruminococcus sp. UBA4275
ATCCGTCGGAGACACTTTCTCGACAAGCTGAAGCCGGTATGAGGGTATCATACCGGCTCGTTTTATTTGACTGCGTAAAAACCAGCCTGCAAATGATTCTGCCAGAACTGCCGCACCATTCTGAATCCGGCATTCCGCAGCAGCGCAAGATGTGCCTGCGCGGTAATCGGGCGCAGCTCCGTACCCCAGCGGGCGCGGTGCGCAGCGATTTCCTCCTCTGTTCTGCCGTGTGCGCGCTGATACGCTGCCCAGCGCCGCATTTCGAGATCCAGCACGGCGGAATCTTCCGGCTGTGTGTTTTCCAGCGTGATGTAAACACCGCCCTGCCGCAGCGCACGGTAAATGCGTTCTGTTGCGGTTTTCCGCGTATCTGCATCAAAATAATGGTGGCACAGTGATGCCGTCACGACATCGAATTCCTGTTCGGATTCCAGCTCCTGACTCCCTGCATTCAGATAAGAAACGCGGGTATCACCGAGCTTCTGCCTTGCCTGTTCCAGCATTGCGGCAGAGGGGTCTGCCAGTACAAATTCCGCAGCGGGGAACGCCGCCATTGCCTTTGCAGCCAGATTGCCCGTACCGCAGCCGACATCCAACCAGCGCGGGGCAGGGGATGCCGTCTCTGCTGCAATGCCGATGATCTGCGCGTGTACTTCCGCATACAGCGGAATCACACGGCAGATATTCGCATCGTAGTCAGCCGCTTTGATCGGCGTGATATTGTCGCGCATTACCGCTGTTCCGCTTCAAAGTCCTTTGCCAGAACTTTCAGGATTTTCGCAACGAACTGATCCAGTTCCTTGTCGGTGAGGGCGTGGTCTTCCAGCGCACGGAAGCGCAGCGAGAATGCCAGCGACTGCTTGCCCTGTGCGATCTGCTTGCCCTTGTAGACGTCAAACAGCTTCACGGAGAACAGGGACTTGCAGGCGCGTTTCATCGCTGCTTCGAGGTCTGCGCAGATCACCTGATCGCTGACCAGCAGGGCGATGTCGCGCTGTTCCACCGGATACTTCGGCAGCGGCGCAAACTGTACCGGCTTGCAGAGATACGGACGCAGCTTTGTGAGATCCAGCTCTGCGAGGAAGACTGTATGCTCCGGTACTTCCGCATCGGTGATGTCGTGAGCCAGCATACCCAGCCAGCCGATTTCTTCGCCTTCCAGCGAGACAACAGCGCTCATGCCGGGATGCAGGAACGGATACTTTGCAGCATCTTCGGGCTTGCGGTAGGTGAATTCCAGACGGAATGCCGCCGCGACTGCCTCCAGAACCGCCTTGCCGTCGAAGAAGCTGAGCTTGCCGCCGTCAAAGAGGGCGATGCTGAGTGCTTCGCGCTCCTCAGGCTCTTCGCTCGGATGCTCCTCTGCGGAGTGATAGGTCTTTGCAATCTCGAACAGACCGCCCTCATTATTGCCGCGCCGCACATTGCGGATGACCGCATTCAGCATCGACGGTGCAAGCATCGTGCGCATGATGGAGAGGTCTTCGGAGATCGGGTTCAGCAGGCGGATTGCCTGACGCTGCGGGGCATCTGCGGGGATGCGGAGCAGGTCGAGATCCTTCTGCGAATAGAACGAATAGTGAATCGCCTCGCACAGACCCTGTGCAGCCAGCGTGCGCTTCAGCTTGAGAATCGCGTTCTGCGCTGCATTTCTGCCGCCGTTCGTCACGGATGCTGCTGCAAGGAAGGTTGGGGTGATGTGGTCGTAGCCGTACATCCGGATGAGTTCCTCCGCAATGTCCGGAGCATTTTCGATGTCCTCGCGGTAGGGCGGAATCTGCACGCTGAGTGCATCGCCGCTGATCGACGGGGCGAAATCGAGATTCGTGAGAATGCGGATGATTTCGTCATCCGGCACGGTGATGCCCAGCAGCGCATTCACCGATGCAATCGAGACCGTCAGCGGACGGGCAGCGGTCGGATCTGCATGGACTGCTTCGCAGGCGCAGGTCTCTGTCACAGAGCCGCAGCCGAGTTCTTCGATGAGGTGCAGCGCGCGCTTCAGACCGAGCTGCGTTGCGTACTCATCCACGCCCTTCTCAAAGCGCTGCGAGCTGTCAGAATGCTGACCCAGCGCACGGGAGGTCTTGCGGACATTATCGCGCAGGAACTTCGCAGACTCGAACACAACATCTGCGGTATCATCTTTGATCTCGGAATTGAGACCGCCCATGATGCCCGCCAGCGCGACCGGCTTCTTGCCGTCGCAGATGACCAGATTGTTCGGATTCAGCTTGAATTCCTTCTCATCCAGCGTGACGATGGTCTCATCCTGCTTGGCTCTGCGGACAACAATCTGATTGCCCTCAAGCTGACGCAGATCAAATGCGTGCATCGGCTGACCGATTTCCTTGAGGACATAGTTTGTGATGTCCACGATATTGGAGATGGAGCGGATGCCGACCAGTGCCAGACGGCGGCGCATCCACGCAGGAGACTGCGCGATCTTCACATTGCGGACATAGTGCGCCTGATAGCGCGGGCAGAGGTCATTTGCCTCGACCGTGACCTTGAAGCCGTCGAGCGAAGTGCCGTCGGTTTTGTAGTCGGTCGCGGGCATTTTGAGGGGTTTTCCCAGTGCCGCAGCCACTTCGCGTGCAATGCCCAGAACGCTCATGCAGTCGGGGCGGTTTGCGGTGATGGAGATGTCAAACAGCCAGTCATCCAGACCGGTAATCTGCTTGATGTCTGCACCGATCTGCGCATCCTCCGGCAGAACCAGCAGACCGCAGTATTCCGCGCCCGGATACAGGTCGTCATTCAGACCGATCTCGATGCCGGAACAGAGCATACCGTGAGACTCAAAGCCCTTCAGCTTGCCCTTCTTGATTTTCATTGTACCTTCAACGGTCACATGGTCGCGGGCGGTCGCATAGACCTGCGCACCGACCAGTGCAACCGGATATTTGCCGCCTGCCTGCACATTATCTGCGCCGCAGCAGATCTGGAACTGTCCGTGGCTGCCGCAGTCCACCTGACAGACGTGCAGGTGTGTATCCGGAATCGGTTCGAGGGACATGACCTGTCCGACGACAACGCCGGAGATCCCGTGACCGACTTCGGTCAGCGTTTCGACTTCAAAGCCGCAGTCAAAGAGTCTGGTTTCCAGCTCCTGCGGGGTGACGTCGATGTCAACATATTCTTTCAACCAGCTAAGCGGTATGATCATAGTGATTCAGAGTCCTTTCATCAGAGTGGGTAAACTGCTTATTCGTGGAACTGCGAGAGGATGCGGACATCGCTCTCAAAGAGATTCTTGATATTCGGGATGCCGTATTTGAGCATTGCAATACGCTCAATGCCCATACCGAACGCAAAGCCCGTGTAGACATCGGGGTCGATGCCGCAGTTTTCCAGCACCTTGCGGTTGACCATACCTGCTCCCAGAACCTCAATCCAGCCGGTATCCTTGCAGAGACGGCAGCCCTTTCCGCCGCACTCAAAGCAGCTCACATCAACTTCCACAGAAGGCTCTGTGAACGGGAAATAGGACGGGCGCAGTCTTGTGCGGACACCCTCACCGAACACATTGCGTGCGAACTCATCGAGCATACCCTGCAAATCGCAGAGCGTGATGCCCTTATCCACGACCAGACCTTCCATCTGCGAGAACATCGGGGAATGGGTCGCGTCGTCATCGGAGCGGAACACCTTGCCGGGCGACAGAATCTTGATCGGCGGCTTGGAATTCTCCATGACGCGGATCTGACCGGCGGAAGTCTGCGTTCTGAGGAGCAGTTCCGGCGAGACATAGAAGGTATCCTGCATATCGCGCGCCGGATGATCCTTCGGGGTATTCAGCGCGGTGAAGTTATAATAGTCGTTCTCGATCTCCGGACCTTCAAAGATCGTGAAGCCCATGCCTGCGAAAATGTCAATCAGTTCATTTGCGATGAGCGTATTCGGATGCAGCGCACCCTTCTTGAATGCCGATGCCGGCATAGTGACGTCGATCTGTTCGGCGGCGTTTTTCTTCGAGAGTTCCGCAGCCTTGAGGCGGGCATCCTGTGCGGTAAAGAATTCGAGTGCCCATGTTTTCAGCTCGTTGACCACCTTGCCGAAGGCGGGGCGCTCCTCCGGAGCGAGGTCGCGCATATTCTTCATCAGCGCGGAGATCTGACCCGCCTTATTGTCCAGATACTGCTTCCGGAGCTGATGCATTTCCTTGGAATCCTGAATGGCAGCGGCAGCCGCTTCGATCTTCTGCCGCATGGCTTTGATTTGCTCGTCCATTGTTAGAATCCGTCCTTTCTGTGTTTTTCTGGAATAATCCACTCTATAGTATACCGCAATCGGCGGAAAATGTCAAGCTGTTTCTCTCCTGAAAGCAAAACCGGTCAGCCCGAAGACCGACCGGTTCTTGTTCAGAGGATGCCGGGAAAACGCGCACGGTCAGATCATTCCTGCGTGCCGGTTTCCTCGGTGTAGGCGATGCCCTTTTCGTTCAGCGCCTTTGTGAGCGCCTCATAGGCATTGAGCGAAGCACTGTCATCGTGCAGCACAATGCGTGTGCCGTCTGCGAGAGCATCCACCTCTGCCAGCAGCGAATCCAGCTCAATGCTGCGGTTCTGGTAGAGATATTCGTTCTCATGCACCGTGATTTCCGCATCCGGAATCGCCGCTGCTGCTGTGGTTTCAGTGATTGTCTCTGCGGTAGTCTCTTCCTGCGCGGAGACAGTCGTTTCTGCGGGCGGAGTGCGGTCAGCCGGTGAACTGACAGCAGAACTTCCGGTGCCGCCGCCGGTGCTGCCTGCGCCGTTTCCGCCGAGACCGAACAGTCCCATGTGAATGATGAGATACGCTGCCAGCGCCAGAATCACCAGAATCAGGATGCAGGCAAGTGCGCCCTTGCCCTTTTTTTGTTCCTTGCTCATAATGTTTCCTCCGTTCGTTGTTATGTAGACAGGTCTGTCTCAGAAATGAACAGCCGCGGGTAAATTTCCCGCAGTTCTGTGAATGTCTGCCGCAGACGCTTGATGACCGCATTTGAGCCGCGGGTGTCTGCATCGAACAGGAATTCGCAGAGAATGGTATCTTCCGGAGCGATTTCCAGCGCACGGAATGTGCGGTGCAGATTCTCCGCAGTTGCTTCTCCCAGCATCAGATTGCGGGTATCGCGGCTGCCGCGGCGGAGTGTGAGAATCCAGTCGCCGGCATCATCCGGAGCAAGCGACATTTTGAGGTTGCTGCCGTTTGCGAAGTCAACGAGTGCGGCGGTATCGGCAGCGCGGCGGGAATCCTCCTCATGCAGGATGCGCCATTCCTGATCCAGCCGGCTCATAAGTGCATCGGCATCGTGCCGCGCCTTGTCCGCATCGGCAACGGCAGCGGCGGCATCGGCAGCAGCCTGCGAAGCCTCTGCCCGCGCCTGTGATGTTTCTGTTTGTGCTTTCGTTACATCGACTCTGCTGAACAGGATGAAGAAAAACAGAATGATCATCACGACATCCAGCAGCGATGTAAAATCGAGAATGATGTCTTTTGTACGCTTCATGATTTTCTGCTCTTTTTCAGGCTGACCTGCTTTGGTTCAGCGGGCTGTTCCGTGAGGCGCTCCACCGCAGGCGCGATGAATGCATTGCAGATTTTGAAGATAATTGCAAAGACAATGCCCCAGGCAGTTGAGGTCAGTGCGGCGAAGAAATTTTCCTGAACCAGACTCATATCGCCGGAGAGATCCAGCCCGATCAGAGCGCGCACCGTACCGAACATTCCAAGCAGCGGGAAGATGGTGATTGCGGTTGTAAAAAGGGAATACAGCAGCGCGAGGCGGTTGCTGCGGTCCTGTGCGGGATCTGTTTTCTGTTTCCGGAGCGCGGCGAGGATTGTGCAGAAGACCGCAGCCGCAGCGATGGCGGCGATCAGGATATAGGTATCGGATGCGCAGACGCTTGCAAGCATGGTTTTCATAAAGCCCGGATGCATCAGCCGTCCCTCCATTCCGTCAGATTTCGACACAGCTATTATACACCAGAAACGCTGTCCTGTCAAGGCGGGCGGGCAGCGCCCGCAGGCAATTTGCTGAAGTTCTGAATTGGCTTGGTGCGGGTCTTTACCTTGTGATTCTATTGATGTCCTTTCGGTTACCCGCGCCGGTATCGTGCTGTAGTTTTCTGTCAGCTTTTAGGTGATAAGGCGGCAGTACCGTCCTCCGTTTTCACATCAGGCGGCAAGCTGCGCGTTTTTTCTCTCTGTACCCATTGCACTTTTTTGCATTATATGGTATAATTAGGAGAATGACAATTCGGAGGAGAAAAAGCGTAATGTTTGAACTCATCAAAAATGAAGGCACGGCACGGCGCGGCGCATTCCATACGGTACACGGCGATTTCCAGACGCCCTGTTTCATGAATGTCGCCACCGCAGGCGCAATCAAGGGTGCGCTCTCTGCCCGCGACCTCGAAGCTGTACACTGTCAGGTGATGCTGTGCAATACCTATCATCTGCACGTTCGTCCCGGCGATGATGTCGTCCGGACAATGGGCGGCTTGCAGGGATTCACCGGCTGGCGCGGTCCGACTCTGACCGATTCCGGCGGATTTCAGGTGTTTTCGCTGGCAAAGCTGCGCAAGATCAAGGAGGAGGGTGTGACCTTCCAGTCGCATATTGACGGCAAACGCATTTTTATGGGGCCGGAGGAGAGTATGCAGATTCAGTCGCATCTCGGATCTACCATTGCGATGGCGTTTGACGAGTGTGTGGAAAATCCCGCAGCCTATAAATATGCACAGCAGAGCTGCGCCCGCACAACCCGCTGGCTCAAGCGCTGTCAGGCGGAGATGAAGCGCCTGAATGCCCTGCCTGATACGGTCAATCCGCATCAGCTCCTGTTCGGCATCAATCAGGGCTGCACCTTTGCAGATCTCCGTGAGCAGCACATGGATGAAATCGCGGCACTCGATCTGGACGGCTATGCAATCGGCGGACTTGCCGTCGGAGAACCGACTGAGGTGATGTATGACATCATTGAACACGTTGAGCCGCGGATGCCCAAGCATAAAATCCGCTATCTGATGGGCGTCGGTACGCCGCAGAATATCGTGGAGGGTGTCGCGCGCGGCATTGACCTCTTTGACTGCGTGATGCCGAGCCGCAACGCCCGTCACGCAACGGTGTTTACAATGCGCGGCATCATGCATCTGACAAATCAGTGCTATCAGACAGATCCGCGCCCGATCGAGGAGGGCTGCCAGTGCCCGACCTGCCAGAATTTTTCGCGTGCATACATCCGGCACCTGTTCAAGGCGGGCGAACAGCTCGCAGGCAGACTGGCGGTGCAGCACAATCTCTGGTTCTACAACAATCTCATGCAGCAGATCCGGGATCATCTGGATGCAGGCACGTTTGCAGCTTTCTGCGCCGCCCATTCGGATACGCTCGGCAGACTGTATGACGGTCAGTAAACAGCAAATGATCTGATTCAGGGGGTGATCTCATGTACTACTGCTGCGGCATCACAGAGAAGGGCGTACCTGCCCACAATGAGGATGCACTGCTGCTGCACCGCACGGTGAAAACGGAGGGTGCGGCAAAAATGGCGATTGATGCGCCGTTTCTGGTTGCAGTCTGCGACGGCGTATCAGGGGAGCAGGCGGGCGAGCTGGCATCGCGTACCTGTCTTGAACTGCTTGCGGATGTGCCGTATTCCCAGAAGATCAATCTGCGCCGCACCATTCTCGATATTCACACGCAGATCACGGAGATCTCCCGCGAAGAGCGCGAGACTGCCAATATGCAGACAACCCTCTGCGGCATCGCGATTGACGAGGAGGACGGTCTGCACTGTTTCAATGTCGGGGATTCGAGACTGTACCGCTACCGCAGCGGCGCTCTGGAACAGCTCTCCCGCGACCAGACGCTGGTGCAGATGCTCTTTGAGGAGGGCAGCATCACGAGTGAGGAGAAGAAACATCATGCGCACCGGCACATTGTCATGCCGGTCGTCGGCAATCTGGAATCTGAGCCGAAGCCGGAAGTGATGATCTATCCGGACGGAATGCGGCTGGGCGATGTGCTGCTCCTCTGCACGGACGGTCTGACGGATACGGTGACGGATTACGAGATTGCGCGTGTGCTTGCCGGCCCGCGTCCGCTGCCTGACAGACTGCGCGAGCTGGTTCTGCTGGCGCTCTCAAACGGCGGCAGAGACAACATCACGCTGGCGGCGGTCACACGCTATCCGGATGAGGTTGAGATCCCGCTGTAAAGGCGGAGTACGCTGCGGGGGCGGTCATCGCCCCGCGGTACATATACATATAGAAATTCGCATTTTTACTTGATTTCGGGAGGATTACCATGAAAACAAAAGGCAGATTTCTCGCGGCGGTTCTCGCCGCAGTCACCGCTGTCATGTCTCTGACGGGCTGCTCCAATCCGAAGAACGGCGGCAGCAGCATCGGGACACAGCAACTGGAATCGCAGGCGAGTACCCCGCCCGCAGCCGCTTCCATGACTACAATGGAACTGGTGCAGGATATGGGACTCGGCATCAACCTCGGCAATACCTTTGAGGCGGTCGGCGGCAGTTTGCAGGGCGGCGTATCCAGCTACGAAAAAAGCTGGGGCAGTCCGCTGATTACGCGCGAACTGATCGAGGGCTACAAAAACGAGGGCTTCGGCGTACTGCGCGTGCCGGTGGCGTGGTCGAATATGATGGAGGAGGATTATACGATCTATCCGGAGTATCTGACCCGTGTTCACGAGGTCGTGGACTGGGCGCTCGATGCCGGTCTGTACGTCATCCTCAATATTCACTGGGACGGCGGCTGGTGGGACGGCTTTGCAGAACCGGCTAAGAAGGATGCCTGCATGACGAAATATACGCGCATCTGGGAACAGCTTTGTGCGGAATTCGGTGAGGAAGATGAGCGGCTGATGTTTGAATCGCTCAATGAGGAAGGCTGCTGGGATTCCATCTGGAATCATTACAGCACCGATGAAACCGGCAAGGATGCGGCATACGGGCTGCTGTATGAGATCAACACGAAATTTGTGGAGATCGTGCGCGGCGCGGGCGGACATAACGGTACGCGGCATCTGCTGATTGCAGGCTACTGTACCGATGTGGACTGCACCTGCGATCCGATGTTCGAGATGCCGGAAGATCCCGAAAACCGCTGTGCGGTCTCGGTGCATTACTATACGCCCTCAACCTTCTGCATTCTGGAATATGATGCGGACTGGGGCAAGGCGCGTCCAAGCTGGGGCAGTCCGCGCGATGAGCTGGAACTGACCAAAAATATGGATAAGCTCACCGAACGGTTTGTCTCGCAGGGTGTGCCGGTCATCATTGGCGAATACGGCTGCCCGCATAAGAATAAGGAAGAAGCCTCGATCCGCAAGTTCGTAACGGCAGTTGCGCGGGCGGCACTGGAACGCGATTGCTGTCCGGTGCTTTGGGATACGACCGGCAACTTCTATGACCGCAATACCTTTCAGATGACGGATCAGACACTGAAAACGCAGTTACAGGAGATCCTTGCGGCAGACCAGAAGCAGGATGCCGCTGCATAATCACCAAAACGGAGGAACAAAAACCTATGGAAAGCCCCGCAATTCTGGAGCTTGTCGGGAAATATGCCGACACAGATGCCGTCATCGCAGCGGTGACGGCGGAGGATTACGACAAAGCATCCGCGCTTGTGCAGGAAGCAATCGGAAAGATCTGCGCGGAGGAGACCGATGACGATGTCTGCATCACAACGGTGAACTATCTGCTGATTGCGATGCAGTATCATGTGCTGTATGCGGCAATGGAGGCGCGCAGTCTCGACCTGAGCGCCGATTACGACGATGCACAGGCGATGCGGAAAGAGTATGCGCAGTTTCATGCGGATGAAACAGTCGGAGATGCTGCTTGGCTGTACGAAATCCGCGGGGAGATGCCAGTCCCGGCGAAGGAACAGAAGCCGCATTTCTTCCGGATGCTGAAAGCACTCGCGCTGGATGCCGGCGATTTTGACGATATGCCCGCACCGGATGTTGCAGTCCCGAAGGTACAGGAAAAGGCATACGGCGAGGCGGTGCTGATGACCGTCGCGAACGCGGATATTACTGAGGACGGCGGTCTGCGGGCGGATCTGAATCCGCTGGGCAAGGATTTTGTGCTGCATGACAGCGACGGCTGTGTGTATCATCTCAGCGGACTGCGCCGTTCGGATGTTCCCGGCGGACTCGATACTGAGGGCGGCAGACATTACGCGGCAGACGGCTGGATTGAGGGCTACACCTCGCAGACACCCCGCGAGATTGAGTTTGAAATCTACAGCGGCGGCAGATACGTCTTCAGCTGGCTGTGGCAGGAGGATGATGAACCGGATGCACGCTGGAGTGAATATCTGGCGTGGGGACAAAACCGCATGGCAGAACGGGAAAGCCGTCTGCGCTCGCTGATTGCTGCTTACCGGAAATGAAATGTCTCCGGCGGATTGGGAAGGGGAAGCTGTCTCCGATGCCTGTCCGTCGGAGTATTTTTGTCTGCCGGCAGAACGCCGGAAGGTCTGATTTTACATTTTGTTTACGGCACGATGAATACTTGATGCAGCCGCCTGTGATATGATAGATACAGCAAAGGAGGTCACAGCCATGACAAATTACAAACGATTCGCAGCAATACTGGCAGCAGCACTCCTGCTGACTGGCTGTGCGCAGAATCCCGAATCTTCAGTCATCGTGCGGAAGGATATGGAGAATGTCATCCGCGAGGCGCAGGAGACCGGCGAGCAAAAGGTCGATGCCGCACAATTGCAGACGGCAGGCGCACAGCGGTATACTGCGGATTTCGAGAATGAATCGTTCCGTGTGCGTGTTCATGCGGATGCGGAACTGGATGTGCCGGAGACAGACCGTCTCTCGCTGCTGCGCGTCAAACAGCGGCGGTTCACGCAGGCGGACTGCGACAATGTCCGCGCGGCGCTGATGGGCGATGTCCCGCTGTGCGATGCGGTGCAGGTGAATCAGATTGTGCCGCGGGCGCGGCTGGAGGAAGGACTATCGGGAGCGCGGCAGAATCTGGTGCAGGAGCAGCAGAAATTTGCGGATGATCCGGCTTATGCAGAGGCGATGCTGCAAGCGGCGAAGGAAAACGGAATCGCGGACAGTGCAGAGGCATATTTCGCGGAGATGCAGCAGAAGATCAACGATTTGCAGGCGGAATATGAATCAGCGCCGGTCACGGTCGATTACAGCGCCTATCCGCATGACGGGCAGCTCGTGCATAATGCGGATATGATCGCGCAGGAACAGGATGCGCAGCACGGCTTCTGGCACAGCTATTGCCGCGATATGCCCGACGGCGATACGCTGTGGGTCATCTCACAGGATGCAAAATCCCTGCTGCACGTTCAGAACAGCGACAATTACAGCAATACGGTCATGTTTTCGCGTTCGCCGGCGGGGTACTGCAATCTCGGCAGCTACCTGATCGAACTGCCGCCGCTGGATACGCTCTCCGAGGGGGCAGCCAATCTGGATGTGATCGAAGGCGAGACCTGCACGCTCTCACTTGCCGATGCGCAGGCGCAGGCGGAGACCGTCCTGCGGGCGATCGGGGCGGAAGATTTCGTCTGCTGCGCGGAAACCGAATGCAGCTATCCCGAAATGCTGCAAGTGCTGGCATCCACAAACGGTGCAGAGGATTCGCATTCCTATGCGCGCCCGTGCCGGGTGCTGCGGTACTGCCGTGCGGTCGGCGGGGTGCCGATTGAGCAGAACAGCGGCACAAAAGCGGCGGAGGGCAGCGAACGCGACGCCTATAAGCAGAAATACTGGCCGGCGGAGATGATCGAATTCCGCATCAATGACAGCGGTATCATCCGGTTTCAGTGGAATGCGCCGCTGGAAATCACAGAGAAGGTCGTGGACAATGCGGCCATGAAGCCGTTTGCGGAGATCGCGGACATTTTCAGCAGCATGATGCCGATGACCGCTGCAAATTCCGTACCGGAAGCGCGCACGGCGGTCACGATTGACCGTGTGACACTGAATTACTCGCGCATCAGCGAAAAGGACAGCTTCGACACGGGTTTGATCGTGCCGATCTGGGCGTTCATCGGCAAGCGCTATACCGATACCGATGACGGCTATGTATTTGACAAGGAAAACTTCACCGGCGTACAGATGGCGCTCAATGCGATTGACGGCTCGGTGATCGTTGCGGATCTTGGTTACTGAAAGGAGAAACTTATGAAACATCGTATTATGACAGCAGTTCTGACCGCCGCACTCCTGCTGACCGGCTGTGCAGAGAATCCGGAATCGTCGGTCATCGTTCACAAGGATATGGAGAAGGTCATCGAGGAAGCAGCGCAGACCGGTGAGAGCAAGGCGGACGTCGCACAGCTCCGGCAGTATGACAGCTATACCGCCGATTTTGAGAGTGAGAGTCTGCGCGTTTCGGTTCATGCAGATGCGCAGGTGGATATTCCGCAGGCCGATCAGCTTTCGGTTTTCCGCGTGAAGCAGCATGATTTCACGCAGGAGGATGTTGACCGCTTCCGCAATGCGCTCATGGGCGATGTACCGCTGTATGAAGGCGCAGGGCTGCAGGTGCGCACCAAAAAGGAATATGAAGAAGACATCCGTTACTTACGCGAAGAAATCAAGCGCTCGTATGATGAATTCGATGCGGAAACAGCCGCAGAAAACGAAAAGGCGTATCAGCGGGAACTGGACATAATCCAGAAACAATATGAAGCTGCACCGGCGGAGATCGACGTGACGGAACATCCCTCTGCGGGCAAACTGGAAACCGTAGCGGCGCAGCTTGCCGCAGATCCGGAGTCTGAATACTGGCAATGGCAGAACAGTCTGAATCCGGAAGGTTCGGTCAGCTATGTCTGCAATGCCGATGTGACCGCCGCATTCTATGTGCAGAACGATGCTGATCACAGCAACAATATCGTCTATTCGGCGTCACCGGTCGGGCCTGAGCGCATGACAGTGATGGGCGGCGGCGTGTATCTGAATCAGGATCCGGTGGATATTCCCGGTGCGCCGGAGAATTTTCTGGCAAACGGGATTTGTCCGGGTCCTGACGAAAGCGCCGCAATGAAGCTCCTGCCGATCCCCGGAGACAGCGCAGAGCTTTCGCAGGCAGATGCGGAGAAGCAGGCAGAGGATTTCCTGCACAGCATGGGTCTGGATGACTTTCAGCTGTACGAAGGCGGCAAATATGCGAAGCGTCTGGATCTTAGTTTACAGGATCATGATCCGGAGAATGTCAACACGGTCTATTACCGCACAAGCTGGATCCTCAACTATTGCCGCAGCTTTGACGGCGTGATGCTGGAGCAGAACAGCGGCGTGAAGTATGCAGAGGGCTGGGAGGGCGAATCCTACCGCAAACAGTTCTGGCCGGGCGAGTACATTTGCTTTGAGATTTCGGATGCGGGCATCGTGGGATTTAGCTGGAATGCACCGCTGGACATCGTGGAGACCGTGGTGGAGAATGCCGCGCTGAAGCCGTTTGACGAGATCAGCGGCACCTTTGAGCGCATGATGCCGATGGTCGCAGCGCCGAAGGAGCAGTATGAGGAGGATGCCATGATTACGGTTGACCGCGTGACGCTCTCCTACAGCCGCATCAGCGAGAAGGACAGCTTTGATACGGGTCTGGTGATACCGGTCTGGGGCTTCCTCGGAGATCAGAAGGGCGGCAGTATGTCGTTTACCGGTACGCAAATGGCAATCAACGCAATCGACGGCTCTGTGATTGACGCAAGCCTTGGATACTGAGAGGAGAACGGACAATGGCAAAACGCATTCTGATTGCGGAGGACGACGATGCAATCGCACGCATGATCGCGATGAACCTGCGGGCGGCAGGTATGGAACCGGTCATTTTTCCGGACGGGGAGGCAGCGGCGCAGTCGCTGCCTGCCGACCATGCCTACGATCTCGCGCTGCTGGATATTATGATGCCGAAAAAGGACGGCTTTGCGCTGTTTGCGGATATTCAGCCATACGGCATCCCCGTGATCTTCCTCACGGCAAAGGACGATCTCGAATCGAAGATCACCGGCTTGCAGGGCGGCGCAGAGGATTACATCGTCAAGCCCTTTGAGGTTCTGGAACTGCTCGTGCGCATGGAAAAGGTCATGAGCCGGAATCAGAAGCCCGCAGACACCTTGCAGGTCTGCGGGCTTGAGGTGCGTCTGGCGGAACACCGTGTGCTGCGCGGCGGACAGGAAATCACCCTGAAACCGATGGAATTTGAACTGCTGGTCGTGCTGGCAAAGCACAAGAATACGGCAATCTCGCGTGAGGATCTGCTCTCACTGGTCTGGGGTGCGAATTACTACGGCGAAACCCGCACGGTTGATGTCCATATCGGGCAGCTCCGCAAGAAGCTCGGTTTGCAGGCGCAGATTGTCACCGTGCCGAAGATCGGTTACCGGCTGGAGGATGATACATGAAACTCCGCACGAAAATCACGCTGATTGCCGCGGCGGTGATCCTGCTGGCGGCGGCGGTCAGCGACGGCATCATCTGGATGATCTGCCGCCGCACACTTTTGCAGGAGGCGGAGCAGAATGTCATTCACCGGCTTGCAGTGCAGCGCGCAGAGCTGGAGCGCTACACGGAACAGATCGGCGGAACGGTCACGCTGCCGGAGCTGACGTACTATTTCAAGACGCGCGGCGATGATTACACGGTGTTTGTCTGGAACGGCACGGTCGTATACAATCAGACGGCACTGGAACTGGAAGATCTGAGATCGGCTGAATTTTTGCCCTATGCGTATTCGACGAATGAAATCGCGCAGATCCGGAAAAACGGCGCAGAAATGCTGGTACTCAAGGGCAGCGCAGGCGGCGGTGTACTGTATGCGGTTGAAGATCTCAGACCGGTTACGCACCGCCTGACCATGCTGGCATTCGGAATGCTGACGATCTCGGCTTGCATAGCCGTGCTGACGATCCCGCTGCTGTATCTGCTGACACGGCGCACTTTGCGTCCGCTGGGGAAGCTCTCCGACAGTGCAAAGCTGATCGCGGCGGGTGCATACGATGAACGCGCAGCCGTCACCGGCACGGATGAGATCGGGATGCTGGCGCAGGATTTCAATACGATGGCAGATGCCGTACAGGAACGAATCCGTGCGCTGGCGGAATCTGAGGAGCGAAAGTCGATGTTCATGGCAGATTTCTCGCATGAGCTGAAAACACCGCTCACGGCAATCTCCGGATATGCACAGACTATGCGGACGGTTCGGCTCAGCGAAGAAGATCAGGCGGAGGCGCTGGGGTATATCTACAGCGAGAGCAAGCGTCTGGACCGTCTCGCAAAAAAGATGATGCGGCTCATGGAACTGGAACGCACGGAACGGCTGGAGACTGAGGATATTGACATTTCTGCGCTGATTTCGGCTGCCTGTGAGACCTGCCGTCCGGCGGCAGAGAAAAAGGGAATCACGCTGGAACAGGGAGACTGTACGGGCAGTCTGCGCGGCGATTTCGATTTGCTGCACGATGCCCTGTGCAATCTCATCGACAACGCCTGCAAGGCGAGCAATGCGGGGCAGACCGTCCGGCTGTATACGGAGATTACGCGGGAAACAAACGACAATCCGAACATTACCGCGCTTTCTGAAGACTGTGCAATCGTTGTGGAGGATGCGGGCTGCGGCATTCCGGAACATGAAATCCGCAACCTGGCAGAACCGTTTTATATGGTGGATAAATCGCGCAGCAGGCGTTCCGGCGGCGCAGGACTCGGTCTTTCGCTGGTTGCGCAGATTATCCGCATTCACGGGATCCGCATGGACATTGAAAGTGAACCGGATCACGGAACGCGCATCAAATTACATTTTGTTTACACCCCGCTGAATACTTGATGCCTGAGGCTTTGCTATAATATTAGCAGAGCCTCAGATTTATAATGTATATCGTTTCCGGAGGTGAAACAGCAATGAACAGTCTCGGCAATGATCTCTGGCGTGCAGTCTGGTCGGTACCCTTTCTGCTCGCCGTGCTGATTCAGTTTTTCATTTTGCAGACAAGCGGTTTTCAGTCAGAACTCTATCACATGAGCGTACCGCTGGTCTGCACCTTTCCATATACCTGCGCATGGCTGGATGAATCCCGCAGCGGATTCACGAAACTTGCGCTGCCCCGCACCTCGGTTTTCTGGTACATCGCAGGGAAATTCATCGCGTGTGCCGCGGCGGGCGGGCTTGCGGAACTGGCTGCCGCGCTGCTGCTTCAGCATACGAAACCGCAGAATGATCTGCCGGAAGATCTCGCGCTGATTTTCCTGTGCGGTGCATTCTGGGCAGGAATCGCAGCGCTGCTGGCGGCGGCATCCGGAAGCAAGTATTCGGCTTACGGCGGGGCATTTGTGCTGTGCTATTTTCTGGTGATTCTGCATGAGCGTTACTGGAAAGCCTGCTACTTTCTCGATCCCGCAGAGTGGCTTTCACCGCAGCAGCCCTGGATGCTTGGGACAGACGGTGTGAAGCTGATGCTGGGCGGACTGCTGCTGCTGACGGGTCTCAGTTACGCGCTGATTCTGGAGAGGAGGCTTTCTCATGGTTAAGGCAATCCGGCAGGTTCTGATTCTGACGGCGGTGAATTTCCGGCGGTGGCGGCGCAGTCCGCAGATCTGGCTTGCCTTCGGGCTTGGATTCATCGCGTGTTTCCTGCTGACGGATAAAACCGTACAGTTTGCGGAGAATCACGGCACAGTCATGCAGATGTTTGAACCGTTCATCTGGACATTCGGAGATGCAAAGTCGATCCTGCTGATTTCGCTGTGTCTGCTGCTGCTGTTCTCAGATATGCCGCATCTTGGGGCGGAAGTGCCGCTGATGCTGATTCGCACAAGCCGGATGCGGTGGATGGCGGCACAGATTCTCTATCTGATGCTGGCGACGCTGCTGTTCACGGCATTTATTCTGGTTTCAAGCTGCATTCTCTGTGCAAATTACGCCTTCCCTGCAAATCAGTGGAGTGAAACAGCAGCAGTTCTGGGTTACTCGAAAATCGGGCAGAGTATTGCGATTCCGGCATTTGTAAAGGTGCTGGAGCTGACGCTGCCGTATCCCTGCACACTGCACATTTTCCTGCTGATGCTGGGCTATTCGATGTCGCTTTCGAGTGTGATGTTTCTGTGCAATCTCCTGCGGGACAGGCTTGGCATGACAGCAGGCGTGATGTTCAGCGGATTCGGGCTGTTCCTGAATCCGGAAATCATCTCGGAATGGTTTCATCTTTCGGAATACCGCATCCGCACGGCAAATGTGCTGTTCGGATGGTTGTCGCCGCTCAATCACGCGACTTATTATATGCACAATTTCGGCTATGACGATCTGCCGCGGCTGCAAACCTCGTACCTGATCTTTGCGGGGACTGCACTGGTGATGTTTGCACTGGCATTTCTGCGGGCGCGGCGGTACGCATTCCGCTTCACTGGAACGGAGAGGTGATCAAAATGAACGAAAACACAGGGATTTCTGCTTTGCACGTATACAAATCCTTCGGCAAAGAGACCGTTCTGCGCGATGTTTCGCTGACGGTCAGGCGCGGCGAAATTGCAGGGCTTGTGGGCAACAACGGCAGCGGCAAAACGGTTTTCATGAAGTGCATCTGCGGCTTCCTGACGCCCGACAGCGGCGAGATTACGGTCGGCGGACGGCGCATCGGCAAAGACTGCGATTTTCCGGAGAGTCTGGGACTGATCATCGAGACGCCGGGCTTTCTGCCGAATATGAGCGGCTACCGTAATCTGCGGACGCTTGCCGCGCTGCGCGGGCGCATCGGCAGGGGAGAGATCCTCGAAACGCTGCGGCGTGTGGGACTCTATGAGGCACGGCGCAAACCGGTCGCGAAATATTCGCTGGGAATGCGGCAGCGCCTCGGCATTGCACAGGCGATCATGGAGGATCCGGATGTACTGATTCTCGATGAGCCGTTCAACGGTCTGGATGCGGCGGCGGTCGCGCAGATGCGGGCGCTGCTGCTGGAACTGAAGGCGCAGGGCAAGGCGATTCTGCTGGCAAGCCATAACGCGGAGGACATCCGCACACTCTGCGATGACGTACATGAAATGCAGGTGCAGACTGCGGGAAATGGAGAAGAAAAATGAAGCTGATACAATTGATTTCGCCTTTGCTTGCGATGATGATGATGACCGTTCCGGCATCGGCAAAGGAGCTTGCAGATGAACCGGAGTTACCGATGCCGGATGCACCTGTGCTGGCAATCGACAATGCACGTACCTACGAGAATATGCAGCAAAGCTATGCGGCGGGCTATGAGCCGGAGATTCAGGGCGATTACGCGGTGGTTGTGCTGCCGCTGGTCTGCGAATCGGGCGATGCACCGGATTCCGTGCGCGTTTCTCTGGATCTCGGCGGCGGAAGCAGCCCGTTTGTGGTGAAGAATTACGAGCAGACCGTTCCGCTGGCATCGCATCCGGCAGAAGACGGCAGCATCAATCTGTGCTATCTTGCGGAATTCTGGCTTGCAATGCGCGGTGACCGCATCAACGGCAGCTATCCCGTACAGATGCAGGTACAGGGCGGCGAAAACTATACGGTCTATGTGAATATCAGTGACGGCATTGACCCCGATGCAAAGGACGACGAACCTGTCATGACCGAGACACAGCCGCCGGAGGATCCGGTTGTGCTGATGCCGAAGCTGCTGGTACAGACGGTTGCAGGCAACAACGTGCAGGCGGGCGGCGAAACCGAACTGCGCATCACGCTGCTGAACACCTCGCGCACGCAGGCGCTCGAAAACCTGACCGTGACGGCGGTGCTGCCGGAACAGTTTACATCCGATGATGCTTCGGATACGCATTATCATGCGCAGGTGGCGGCGGGTGCTTCGTGGGAGGAGGTCTTCCGCTGCAGGACATCTGCGGGTGTTCCGGCGGGAACATATAATATCCCGCTGCAATTTGATTACGCATACGGCAAGGGCATGAACGGCAGCGGCAGCGCACAGGTCCGCGTGACGGTCACGCAGCCGCTGGAAATGGAGTTTCCGAGGGTCATCCTGCCGGCGGAGGCGGTCGTATCTGATCGGCTGACGCTGCATATTCAGGCGATCAATCTCAGCCGCTGCGATGCGGGCAATGTCCGCGCAGAACTGGATTGTGCGGGGCTGCTGCCAGAGGGAACGGCGTTTATCGGAGATGTTGCAGGCGGCACATCCGGCGCGGTTGACCTGAACGTACAGGTCAGCACGAAATCCGGCGGTGAACTGTACGGCGAGACTGCCGGCAAGCTGACCTTCCGCTATAACGCTGCGGACGGTACGGAATATACCTTTGAGCAGCCCGTGAAAATCACGCTGAAATCACCGTTTTCCGAGCGCAGATCTGAACCGGAACAGGCGAGTCCGCTCTGGTGGATCGGCATTATGGGCGTGATTGGCGGCGGCATTGTGCTGCTGTGTGCGGTGCTGATCCTGCGCGCAAAAAGGAGGGGGCGCACATGAAGCTGCTGCGTCTCTGGCGGACAAATGACCGCTTCAAGCTTGCGGTACTGCTGCTGCTGCTGACGGTGTATCTGCTGGGCTATGCCGGAGTGCAGGCGGGCAGGTATCTGCGGTGGATGCTTGCTCCTGCGGAGTATGTCTGCACATATACAGATTCCTATGCATCCGCTGCGGCAAAACTGGAAGGCAGCGAGAATATCAGTGCATACAGTCCGCAGATCACACAAAATGCGGAGATTGGCAGGGAGTCCATGCAGGTGACGCTGCTGTCTGCGCGGTATCTGAGCGATGTGTTCGGGGTTGACCCTGTGACGCATACCGTGTGGATGAACCGCACAGCGTTTGCAAAGTTTTGCGGGGAAAAGGCGGAGAATCCGGCGGCGCTTACGATGACGCTGGACGGTCATCGCACGGAAATGACGGCGGTGTGCCTTGGGAATCTGCCGGAGGATGCGCCCTATGCGGTGATGCAGGCATCGGAATCCGCGCTGCGGGAGACAAATCTGATGCGTGTCTGCGTGAAAGAGCGGAATTCTGCTGTCCTGATGCATCTGGGGATGAACATCACAGAACCGGAAAAGCAGACCGCGGCGGAGTATGAGCAAATCCTCATGCTGACGCGGGTGCGGTTCGCGGTGCTTTCTGCGGCGCTTGCGATCCTTGCCGCCTTTCTGAGCGGGCGGGCAGCGCACGCCGGGAGCTAGACGATCCTTCATCATCCGGAAATGCCCCGAAGCGTTTGAAAGCGCTTCGGGGCATTGCAGTCTGTAGATAAAGTGTCTCCG
>DGVV01000114.1 GCA_002395085.1 Ruminococcus sp. UBA4275
AGCGCCCCATTATAATCATCGCGCAGCGATACCTTTTTCGACAAGCGCGACCAAAAACTTCAGTTTGGATAAACAGATCATTCATTTGACAAATCATGTGTAACCACATAAAAAGTTACATACCCGTTTTTTCCAGCAGATCGAGAATGCGGTCAAAGGGAATCTGCGCCCGCAGGAGCTTCAGCGCATCCGCACGGCTGCACGATGCCATCTGCGCGGCAAGCTGCATGAGCAATGCCTGCTCCTCTCCCAGCGATTCTGCAAGCCAGAGCAGCGTTTCCGGTCTGCCGAAATGCTCGTACATCTGACGCGCACTGCTGCTCGGCCTGTGGGCAAATCCCCTGACGCCGCCCGCCGGATAATGCAGACACCAGACCGTCAGATGCTCGCGCTGACACGACCACCAGCGTCTTTCCTTCTGCCCGCATTCCATATCAAAAGCATCCGCAATCGGTGTGGAGGCTTTGCGCATACTGATCGCACGCGCAAAATCCAGCACATCCATATCGCGTTCAGTCAATGATGACGCCCTCGTCGCCTGCGGCAAGCTCGCCCAGCACGTAGGCATTGATGCCCGATGCCTTCAGCGATGCAACCGCTGCATCCGCATTTTCCGGTGCAACGGAAACGATCATGCCGACGCCCATATTGAAGGTATTGAACATATCGCGCTCCGGAATGTTGCCGGTTCTCGCGATGAGATCGAAGATCGGCAGCACCTGCACATTTTTGCGCGGAATGCGCGCCGTGATGCCGTCGGGCAGGCTGCGCGGGATGTTCTCATAGAAGCCGCCGCCGGTGATATGCGAGATCGCCTTGACCTCGACCTTCTCCAGCAGAGAAAGCACCGGCTTCACGTAAATGACCGTCGGGGTGAGGAGCGTTTCGCCCAGCGTGCCGCCGAGATCGTCAAAGCGGCGCGCGAGATTCTCCTCCGTGACATCAAAGACCTTGCGCACAAGCGAGAAACCGTTGGAATGCACACCGCTCGAACCCAGTGCAATCAGCACATCGCCCGGCTTCTGCGTATCGGGCTTCAGGAGCTTCTTGCGGTCCACAATGCCGACCGTGAAGCCCGCGAGGTCGTAATCGTCATCGGGCATGAGACCCGGATGCTCTGCCGTCTCGCCGCCGATGAGTGCGCAGCCTGCCTGCACGCAGCCTTCCGCCACGCCTTCCACGATGGTCGCAATCTTCTCCGGATAATTCTTTCCGCAGGCAATGTAATCGAGGAAGAACAGCGGCTTTGCACCGCAGCAGATGACGTCATTGACGCACATTGCCACACAGTCGATGCCGATGGTGTTGTGCTTGTCCATGAGCATGGCAATCTTGAGCTTCGTGCCGACGCCGTCCGTGCCGGAGACCAGAACCGGCTCCTCCATGCCCGCGATGTCAGGCAGGAACAGACCGCCGAATCCGCCAATGCTGTCGATTGCACCGGCAGTCGCGGTTCTGGCGACGTGCTTCTTCATCAGCTCGACTGCCTTGTAGCCGGCAGTGACATCCACGCCTGCCTTGGCGTAGCTCTCAGAAAAACTGTTTTTTTCGTGTCCCATATTGATGTTCCCTTCTGATTTTGTGATTCACGCGGACGGAAAGCGCACCGGCTTCCTTATCCGATTGCATGGCCGAGAAAATATGCCAGTACAGCAAAGCAGAGCGCCATCAGCAGAATGCGGAGAATCTGTCCGATCATCACATTGCTGCAAACGCCGCTGCGCACATCGGTTTCGATTGCGGGATCGACCTGTGCGCGGAAATTCTCTGCTGCGCCCGCACCGCCGAGCATCGCGCCGTAGTGGATCGGGATGACGGTGTGCGGTCTGATCTGATTGGTCAGTGCCGCAGCCTGTGCCGCATTGACCGTATAGACGCCGCCGACGGGCAGCATCAGAATATCGCAGGAAACGGCGCGGCACTCCGGTGTATCGTCGGTATCGCCGGTGATGTACACCCGCGTTTCTCCGAGCGTCAGCACATAGCCGAGCCAGTTCATTGCCCTGAGATGCGAAGGCTTGTGCAGATTATATGCCGCAACCGTCTCGATCTCAATGCCGCAGGGCGAGATGCGCTGTGCAGGCAGCACCGCGAGGGGTTCTCTGCCTGTACGCAGCTTGCAGAGCGCTGCGGCGCTTTTCGGTGTCACAATGACGGTATCCGGTTTCAGGAGTTTTTTGATGTCCTTTGCGGAAAAATGGTCGAAATGCGGATGTGTAATGAGGATGAGGTCAGCGTCATGCGGCTCGCCCGCGATGCGGAGCGGGTCGATGTAGATGACCTTGTCTCTGCGGATACACACGCTGCTGTGTGTATTGACTGAAATGCTTTTGAGAACGTCTGCATCAAACATAGGTTTTCTCCTGTCGGCTTATTCATGTAAGCCAGTCCGTTTATGCGGTTTCCTCCCGCCCGTAAAGCAGCAGGCGTATTACTCCTCGCCCGTAAAGCAGTATGTGCAAAGCGAATCCGGATCAATGCCGACTGCTTTCTTGACATCCGCCAGAAGATGATACTTCAGCGAAGTGAAATTCAGCCGCCGTGCAATCTCATCGACCATTGCATGATACCGCTCGGTATTGTCCGTGCAGTAATCCTTCAGATAGCGGTCGTCGCCGTCAAAATCGCGCACAACCTGCCGTGCAATGAGGTCGAGATCGGATTTGCCGGGGGAGAAATTCAGATACTTACATCCGAACATGGAAGGCGGGCTTGCCGAGCGGATATGCACCTGCTCTGCGCCGTTGTTATAGAGGAATTCGACCGTATTGCGCATCTGTGTGCCGCGGACGACCGAATCATCGAGGAACAGCAGCTTCTTGCCGCGGATGAGCTGCTCAACCGGAATCAGCTTCATGTGCGCGGTCAGGTCGCGGATGGACTGCTTTGCCGGCGTGAAGCTGCGCACCCATGTCGGGGTATATTTGATGAACGGACGCGCAAATTTGATGCCGCTCTCATTCGCATAGCCGATGGCATGGCCGTTTCCGGATTCCGGAATGCCCGCGACGTAATCCACGTCGATGCCCTTATCGCGCTTTGCGAGCAGTGCGCCGCAGTTATTGCGCATCACCTCGACATTCACGCCCTCATAGCAGGAGGTCGTGTAGCCGTAGTAAATCCACAGGAAGGCGCAGATTTTCATGCTGCGCTTGGGTTCTTTTACGGTCTCGCAGGAATCCGGCGTCAGGAAGACAACCTCGCCCGGACCGAGATCACGGACATATTTGTAGCCGAGATTCATGTATGAGAACGACTCAAACGCCGCACAGTATGCGCCGTCTTTGTGTCCGAGAATGAGCGGGGTTCTTCCCGCGAGGTCGCGCGCACCGTACATCCCGTCCTTTGTGAGCAGGAGCAAGGTCATAGAGCCTTCGATTTTCTCCTGCGCATTGCGGATGCCTTCGGGAATGGTATCGCACTGATTGATGAGCGCTGCGACAAGCTCCGTCGGATTGATGACGCCGCCGCTCTGCTCATTAAAATGCCCGCCGTGTGTAATGATGTCATCGACGAGCGCCTCTGCGTTGTTGATTTTGCCGACGGTCGTGAGCGCATAGCTGCCCAGATGTGACCGTACCAGCACCGGCTGCGGGTCTGTATCGCTGATACATCCGACGCCGCTTGTGCCGTGCATATCGTTCATATCGCCGCCGAATTTTGTCCGGAACGGCGCATTCTCAATATTGTGAATGGCACGCTGGAAGCCGTCTGCGGGATCGTATACGACCATACCGCCGCGGCGTGCGCCCAGGTGCGTGTGGTAATCAATGCCAAAGAACAGATCAGCGGTAATGTCCGCTTTGGACACCGCGCCGAAAATTCCGCCCATAGAAACCTCCGATTATCGCCGCCCGCACGAAAGATGCGGACGCAGTTTGCGGGGACGCTGCCCCATCCGCCCGCAAAGCACGGATCTGCGTCACTTTGCGGGCTCATTTTACGGGAACAGCAGCAGATCAGGCGTTCTCCTTGAGACGCTTCATGATCTCCTGATATGCCTCCTCGACACCGCCCATATCTCTGCGGAAGCGATCCTTATCGAGTTTCTCGTGGGTTTCGCTGTCCCAGAAGCGGCAGGTATCCGGCGAAATCTCGTCTGCGAGAACGATCTGACCGTGGAATCTGCCGAACTCGATCTTGAAGTCGATGAGGTCAATGCCCATCTTCTTGAAGAAGCCGAGCATGAACTCGTTGACCTTGAAGGCATACTTTGCAATGGTATCCAGCTCCTCTTTGGTCGCCAGACCCAGTGCGAGTGCATAGTAATCATTGATGAACGGATCGTGCAGATCGTCGTTCTTGTAGCTGAATTCGAGGATCGGGGTCAGGAGTGCCTTGCCCTCCTCAACGCCCATGCGCTTGGAAAAGCTGCCTGCTGCGACATTGCGGACGATGACCTCCAGCGGAACGATCTCAACCTTCTTGACCAGCGTTTCGCGCTCGGAAAGCTCCTCGACCAGATGGGTCGGAACGCCTTCCTTCTCCAGCATCGAGAACATGATATTGGTCATCTGGTTGTTGATGACACCCTTGCCCTTGATCGTGCCGCGCTTTGCGCCGTCGCCTGCGGTTGCATCGTCCTTGTAATCGACGATCACGAGATCCGGATCGCTGGTCGCAAAGACCTTCTTTGCCTTGCCCTCATAGAGCTGCTCGCCTTTTGTAACATTTGCCATTTTGGGTTCCTCCTCAAATATGTAAAAATATGGATAAACTTGTATCAGCCGATCATGATGAACGGCTTTCCGCTGCCGTCCAGCAGCGGTGTAAAGGCAGATAACTGCCCGTTTGTCAGATAATGCATACCCGTGAAATTATCGCGGATCACCAGAATCTCCTGCCCGTTCACGGTATCACGGTCTGTGACCGCAAACCGGTGTGCCTGTGCATCGGCAGCAGGTGCAGCAGAGGCGGTTTCCTGCTGATCTTCCGCGGCGGCTGCCTCCGCAAATGCGGCAAAGCTTTCCTCAGGGATTTCCATACGCCGCAGTTTCTTGTCTGCTTCGGGCAGATTCTTCCGCTTCGCACAGATCATGCAGTAGTTGCCGTCTGTAAGGAAAAACTGCGCCTCCCGCTTCCGGCAGACTGCACAGGGATTGGGCGGGGTGCGGTCTCCGACTGCTTCTTCAATCGGCAGCCCTTCCTGCACGGCAGCCTGCAAATCCATGTGCGGGTACAGCAGGAAAGCGCAGACCTCGCAAAGCCGGAATGTTCCGGATTTCGATTTGCAGACAGCATTTGCCTTGCCGCAGAAGGAGCAGCGTTCGTTCTCCGGCTGCGGGGCAGGCTGCAAATCAGCTTCCGGCTGCGGATCGGGCTGCAAATCCGGCTCCGGCTGCTTTTCCGCCGCAGGTGCTTTGTAATCGGTATCCGGATCCGGCACAGCTGCCTTGAAAACCGGATCATTCACAATCGCATCGCTTACGCGCTCCACGTAATGCGCTGCCTTCTGAATCTTGCGGTCAAATGCGCATCCCACGCAGTATTGGTGGTCAGTCTTCTTTCCGCCCTCATAGGCTGAAAAGAAGATCAGGGCGGGTTTTTCTTTGCACACTTCACACAGCGGCATAGTATCACCTCAGTTTCCGTGCAGATCAGTCTGTATCCATTGTGAGCGGTTCGCCGTCTTCATCAACCATCAGTGTGAATTCCGCCGGACTGCCGCCGCCCGTCATATAACAAACGCCGGTTTCCGTATCCTGTACGACATAGACAAGCCCGAACTTCAGGATCTGCTCCTCCACCACGCGGAAGCGCGGCTTCTTCTGCTCAATCGGTTCTTTCTTCGGCTTGCTGCCAAATACGCCTGCCATATCGTCTCAAAGCTCCGCGATCTTTGCCTGAAGTGCAGCATCCTTCTTCTGCACACCGGCAATCATCTCTGCCTTGCGCGCTCTGAGCTGCTCCGCAAGAGACGGCTCTGAGAGGGCAAGCATCTGCACAGCAAGGATCGCCGCGTTCTTTGCGCCGTCTACCGCAACAGTCGCAACCGGAATGCCGGAAGGCATCATGACCGTCGCAAGCAGGGCATCGAGACCGTCAAGCTGCGCGCCCTTGCAGGGAATGCCGATGACCGGCAGCGTGGTGTGTCCCGCGATGACGCCCGCGAGATGCGCTGCCATGCCTGCCGCGCAAATGATAACGCCGAAGCCGTTTTCCTCAGCTTTTTCCGCGAATTCCGCAGCAAGAGCCGGTGTCCGGTGTGCGCTCATGACGTGTGCCTCAAACGGTACACCGAAGCTTTTGAGTTCGGTCAGCGCATTTTTCACAACCGGAAAATCGCTGTCGCTGCCCATGATTACTGCAACCTTTTTCATGGTTTCACATTCCTTTCTGATCAGACGCCGTACTGCGCATCCATGCGCGCGTCTGAGAATTTACTGTAAATATATGCACCGTCGGCATTCCGGCTGACCGTCAGCCACGCCGACGTTCCGACAACCTCGGTATCCGTCTCGTTTGCGATGGTATACTTCAGCTGCATCCGGATACGGTAAGTGGGATAGCCGCCGTTCTTTATCAGCCGGATTTCTTTGATCTCCGCGCTTTGCAGCGTACAGGCGGTATAGCGTCTGCCGATTGTCCGCAGACCGGTTGCGGAGCTTTCCTCCGCACCGAGTGCTGTGACATCCGGCTCTGTATGCGTGACGAACAGCGTAATGAGGAAATCTGCCGCTGCCTTGCCCAGATGCAGCAGGATGCTGTCCTCCGGCAGTGCTGCCAGGGCTTCCTCATCCGGTGCAAGCAGGAGTCTGTGCAGCCCGACCGGATATTCCGCATAGAAGCTCTGCCGCAGCACGCCGCGCTCTGTCAGCAGATAGACAAAACGGTTTTTGCCCTGCGTGACGGTCAGCATACCGTCCTCCAGCTCTGCGGAATCCCATGTCTGCTCCATCCAGAGCGTACCGTCTGCGTGGTAGATGTGATAGCGTTCCTCGCCGTCCTCCTGCAAAGTCGCGACCCAGACATCCGGCTCACGCTGGTCAAAATTGGAATACAGAAACGGCACGATCTGTTCGCCGGTGGTGCGGATCAGACCGAAGCTGTCCACCTTGCCGGTACTGCGGCGCGCGATCAGCACCTTCTGGCTCATGACCTTGAGGTAATACCATGTCGGCTCGATCAGCGTTCTGCCGTTCGCGGAGCGCGCACCCCAGAGGCCGTTCGGTCCGGGGAACAGGATCGGCGGGGCGGCGGTCTTCTCCTCCGGTTCCGCCGCAGAGGACTCTGCCGGCACGGGTTCTTCGCTGCCTCTGTAGAGGCTCGCGATGCCCGCACTGAGGCACATCACAGCCGTCAGCAGCACCAGAATGAACACCTTTAACCGTCGGTTCATGCTTCGTCGTCGTCGTCAGCGCCGAAATGTGCGCCGCGATAGCGAATCACACCGTCGTCGCTTTCCTCAGCGGTATACGAGCCTTCCCCGCCGTCTGCATCCGGTTCTTCGGTATCTGCATCGTCATAGAAGGCTGCGCTGCGGTATCTGCGCGGCGCATCATCCTGCTCATCTTCGTATTCCGAATCCGGAATGGCACTCTCGGCATCAAGCTTTGCAAACAGTGCCGCGATTTTCTCTTTGATCATCGCAAAGAAGCCGGGCTTGGGTGCAGGTGCGCCGTCGTAATCCGCATCATCATCATAATATGCAGCATCATCGTCATACGCGGCATCATCGTATTCCGCATCGTCATATTCATCGTATGCGTCTTCGTCATAAGTCTCGTCATAGGTTTCTTCGTCATATGCTGCATCGTCGTATGCTTCTTCGTCATAGACTTCGGCTTCCGGCTCAGCAGGAATCTCCTCCTGCTCCGGTTCCGGCTCTGCGGGCTTCGCTGCATTCTTGCGGATGCGGCTGAAATCCAGTCCCGCAAAGTAATCGCGCTTTTCCTCCTGCGCTTCCCCGCGGAAGTAACCGTCCAGACCGTCCTCATCGTAGTCTTCTTCGGATGCGGTCTCAGCGGGCTGCTGCGCAGCGTCAATTTCCGCCTCAATACCGCGGATGATCTCATCTGCATCATCCTCTGCGGCGGCTTGTTCCTGTTCCGGCTCAGCAAATGTTTCCTCTGCCGGTTCTTCTTCCTCATTGTACACTGCATCGTCATACGCTTCCTCAGAATATGCTTCCTCCGCATACTCCTCCTGCGCACAGGCAGCCTCGTCATCCTGTTCCGCGTCCGCAGTTTCTTCCATCGCTGCAACCTCTGCACGGTGCGCCGCAATGCGCGCAAGCGTCTCTGCGCTGTCATCATCTGCTGCCTGCACACGCTTTGCAGCGGTTTCCGCCTTCTCCGGCAGACGCTTCGCAGGCTGTTCCGGCGGATCCGGGAACTGATCCATATTCTTCTCGTTCTCGCGCATAATGTAGATCGGGCGGTGCTTGACCTCCAGATAGGTCTTGCTGAGATACAGTCCCAGAATGCCCGTGCAGAACATCTGAAGTCCGCCGAAGAACACAATCGAACAGATGAGGGTCGGGTAGCCGGAGACCGGTTCTCCGAACGCCAGCTTCTTGATGATCGTCACGATGAACATGATGAGCGCCAGCACACAGCTCACAATGCCCAGCACCGTCGAAATGGTCAGCGGGAAGGTCGAGAAGCCGATGATGCCCTCGATCGAATAGCGGAACAATCCCCAGAAGCTCCATGCCGTCGTGCCGGCGGCACGCTCAACATTTTCATATTCCAGATACTTCACGCGGAAGCCGACCCACGAAAAAATGCCCTTCGAGAAGCGGTTGTATTCGCTCATGGAAAGCACCGCATCGACCATCTGACGGGTCATGAAGCGGAAATCCTGTGCGCCGTCCACGATCTCGGTCTGGGAGATCTTGTTCATGATCTTGTAGAACAGCCGCGCAAACCACGACCGCACCTTCGATTCACCTGCACGGCTGACGCGGCGGGTTGTTGCGCAGTCGTATTCGCCGCTCGCAACCGCTTCGTACATTGTCGGCAGGAACGCGGGCGGATGCTGCAAATCGGCATCCATGACCACGCAGTAATCGCCCTTCGCATTCGTCAGACCGGCATAGATGCCCGCCTCCTTGCCGAAATTGCGCGAGAACGAAATAAACCGCACACGGCTGTCCGCTTTTGCCATATCCCGCAGCAGCTTGAGCGTGCGGTCTTTCGAGCCGTCATCAATAAACACATATTCAAAAAGCAGTTCCGGATGCGCCTCCTGCATCCGTGCAGAGACCTTCTGAATCTCCGCATAAAACAGCGGGAGAACCTCCTCCTCGTTATAGCAGGGTACAATGACTGAGATCAGTTTTTCTTCCATGACTGGCTTCTCCTCCTGCGGTGCCGCACAGAATGCAGCGCCGACTTCGCATAAAACTACACCTTACATTATACTCTATATGCGCCAAAAAAGCAAGAGGAACAAGCGGAAAAATTCGACGCTGTCCCTCTTGCGGTTTTGGTCTATCAGAACAATTCGCGCAGCATCTCTGCGCTGAGGACGGTTTCCGGTGAAAAGTCCGCAGATGCCGCGTATTCCAGCAGCGCACGGTGCAGACAGTTCATCGCGGGATCTTCCGGCGCTTCATGCAGCCGCACCGTGCAGACCAGCAGGCTGCCGCCGCACACATTCGCCTCGAAAATCAGACCCAGACGGTGATTGCGCTCCACATTGTCGATCATCTGCACAATGGGGCGGTACCCCGCGGGGGCGGCATCCAGAACGGCGCAGTCCGCGTGCGTGACCGGCTCATACCACTGCGGCGTGCTGTAACACTCGCTGAACAGCGCCCGCGCAACCGGATGTGTTTCGTCGATGCACAGACCCATCGTGCCGACCGGCACTTCGCGCCCCATCGACTCCGAAATGCTCCGGAACATCGGGTAATTCCAGAAATCCGGACTGTAGAATCCGCGCACGGATTTCCGGACAGTATCCGGCAGCAGCAGCACCCGTTCGCCGTTTCGCAAATGCGGCTCTGCCTCCGCAAAGCTGTGCGCCGCGCAGACCGCCGGCTGCGGAAGCGGCTGCACCGCCGGCAGAATCACAAGCTGCCACGTATTTTTCACGTTTTCCTGCGGGATCTCGAACACCAGCTCCGCCCTGCCGGTCACGCCGCGGAGATCGCATCCGCCGCCGCCAAGATCAATCAGCCCCGCGCCCGATTCCGGAATCTCCCCGACTGTCTCAAAGACCGGTCTGCTGCCGCAGTGCAGCGTCACGCGGAAGGGCTGCGCCTCCAGATGCGCCCTGCTGCTGCGTACTGCATACCGCAGGAAAAACCTTCCGCCCTCTGTCAGCACGAACGAATCAAAAATCGCCAGCGGGACAAGATCGCCGCAGAAGCCGCGCCATGTCTCCGGTTCGATGAAGCCCTTGTTTTCCATCAGCGCATTCAGCATCCCGACCAGCGCCGTTCCCTGACCGGGGAAATCCTGCAAATCCAGAAGCTGAAAGCCCGCCAGATGCGGCGTGCGCATTGCCGCTTCAATCTCCAGCTTGTAGCTGTCACGCGAGAGCAATCCCGAGCAGCGGAAGAAATCCGCTGCCTGCGCGCCCATGCCCGCCGCTTCCAGCCGCTCGCGGAAAATCCCGAAATTCCGCGCTTCCAGTACGCCCGTATAGCGCGGAATCTCGCGGAAATCCGGATAGACATTATACTGCCCCACCTCATGCGAGATGACCGGAACCGTCGGGTGCAGAATCTCATTATCCTGCTGCGCCTTCACGCGCCTGACGCCCGTGCCGTACTGAATCTCAATCTCGGTTTCTGCCGCATCTGCGCGGTTTTCATCCGCATCCTCCTGCGGCGCGAGATACGCTTCATAATCCCATGCCGCCGACGGCGCGTGTGTCTGGTTGCGTCCGATCGGCGCATCGCACACCGCAAAAGATCCGCGGATCAGCCTGCCTTTGCCTGTGCGCACACCCGTCCAGAAATCCTCCTGCGGAATCTGCACGGGGATATGCTGGAAATTGTTGCTGCCCTGCGTATACAGTGGCCGCGGATCTGCCGCGCGCAGCGTGTCGATGATCTCTCCGAGGCGCTCCTTGCTGCCCCAGAGTTCGTTGCCCAGCGAGAACATCACAAAGGATGGGTGATTGCCGAATGCCCTGCAAATGCGCAGTCCCTCGCGGATCAGATATTCCTGCTCGGCGCGGTTGTATTTTTCGCCGCCCTCCGCGTCGATTGTTCCCCAGAAGGGCAGCTCCGGCTCCATGAAAATACCCGCTTCATCTGCCGCCGTGAACGCCGCATCCGGCGGACAGCAGGTGTGGAAGCGCACATGGTTGATGCCCCACTGCTTTAAGATGCGAAAGCGCTCGCGCCACGGTTCCGGATCGGTCGGGGCAGCGCCCTCCAGCGGAAACACCAGACCGTCGTGCTTGCCGCGCAGCATCAGCGGGATGCCGTTCAGCTCGAAATGATCGCGGCAGGCTTTGAAATCGCGCAGGCCAAACTGCACCGATGCGGTCTCGCCCTCCGGCAATGTGACGCGCAGTTCCGTCTCCCAGCTTTTCGGTGCAGGATGTTCCGTCCAGAGCGGCACGGATTCCGGCAGCGGCAGCGTGACCGTGCATACGCCGTCCGCTTCAGCGGTGAGGAGGCAGGTCTGCGGCGGCGCATCCGCAAGGCTGACCGCGGCATCCGCAGACTTTGCCCCGTGCAGCACCGCTTTCAGCGTCACCCTGCGGGATGCAGCATCCGGAAAAGCACGCAGCTCCGACAAATACACTTTGCTGTGGAATGTGAGCTTCATCTCGCCGGTAATGCCGATCCAGTTGGTCTGGGTATCGGGCGAGGTCATGTGTCCGCCGCGCGTCGGATAGTCCGTATTCTTCACGCAGATCACAATTTCCGTCTCCGGCGTCAGCAGACCGGAAACGTCGTATTCATGCGGGGTGCAAAGGCTGTTTTCGCTGCCGATCTGCCGCCCGTTGATCCACAGCGCCGTCTGGCGGGTGCGCTCCAGCATCAGAATGCAGACCGGTTTCCGCAGTTCCTCCGGCGGAATCTGCACCGTTTTCCGCAGCCAGATCTGCCCTGCAAACGGGTATTTTTCCGTGAGATAGCCCGTCTCGCGCGCGGTATTGTAATTGCCGATTGCCTGCTGTGCAGTCGTGCCGGGCAGCCGCATTTTCAGCGGATAGACAGCGGGCGGGGCATTGTACTGACAGGGGACGGGGTCGGGTGCGAGTTCCCATTCAGCTTGCAGAGAATGTTCGGTCATGGCGTGATCGCTCCTTTGCGGTGAGATATGTCCATTATAGCACATTCCCGTGCGCTCCGCAATGCGCGATTGTCATATCTGGTGTCCGAAATCGGTTTGCCCCGCATATTCACAGGCGCGGGGGCATAGGCTGATCAGAGGAGGTGAAGTGCATGGAGATTCCCCCGCATCTTCCGCGCCGCATTTGCTGATCTTCCGCGTGCGCGGGCTTGAAATCGCCGTGGATTTTACTGCGCCGGCGCTTCTTGCGCTGCTCTCGCTCCTGCTGACGCCGCGTGCGCTGCTCATGACCGTTCTCGCGTGTATTCTGCACGAATCTGCGCATTTTCTCGCCATGCTGCTGACGCGCTGCAAACCGATCCGCCTGACCGTTTCGGCGGTGGGCTTCCGGCTGACGCTGCAAAGTTCGGCGCTCTGCCCGCTGCCCGTTTTCTGTGCGGTCATGCTGGCAGGCGCGGGGGCAAATCTGCTTGCGGCGGCGGTCTTCGCGCTGGCGGGTCTGCCCGATGCCGCCGCTGCCAATCTCGCGCCCGCACTGTTCAATCTCCTGCCCTTTCACAGCACCGACGGCGGCACGCTGCTTTCGGCGGTGCTGGAGCATTTCTGGCTCATCCGCCGTCCGTCGCTCCCCCGCCGCATGATGCGTCTGCTCAGTGCGGGAACGGCGGCGGCGCTCGGCATCGGGATGATCGCCTGCGGCATCACAAACCCTTCCCTCTGGGGGATGCTGCTGTTCATGTCCGCCTCGGAGCTGCTCTGCGGATAGGGGTATCGCTCCGCGATGATCTGTAATGGGNNTGTAAGCAATTACGCGATAAAGCCGTTCATAAATGGGGGCAGCCTGTAAATAACGTGTCTCCGACGGATTGATAATGGGGCTCTGCCCCAAACCCCGCTTAAGGGATACTATCCCTTAAGAATCCCGTTATATGTAAATGTGTACAATTATACAAAAAGCCTCCCCTGAAAGGGGAGGGAGACCGCCCTCAGGCGGTGGAGGGGGCACACGGTTGCGCTGGCTGATGCAGTATGAGGTATCGCTCCGCGATGATCTGTAATGGGCTCCGCCCAAACCCGCCAAAGGGACACTGTCCCTTTGGAATCCCGTTATGGGAAAATGTAAGCAATTACGCGATAAAGCCGCCGCGAAACATCGGCAGCGGCAGCACCCTTGATTTCCCCGCCACGTTGTGATATAATAGAAATATCCAATATATCACACGAAACGGAGGATTCCCCCATGCCCGATCATAACGCTCTGCTCGTCATTGAGCTGCAAAATGACTTTCTCTGGGAACAGCGCAAAGAGAAATTCCCCTACCCGACTGAAGCGCTCATTCAGGCTGTCAACGCCGAAATTGACGCCCGCAGCGCAGAGGGCTGGGATGTCATCTACATTGCGCAGATTTTCCCCGATACCCCCTCCAACCACATCATTTTCGATTTCTGCATTGAGGGGACGGAGGGCGCGAAGCTCTACAGCGGTCTGCACGTCGCATCCGAGCTGTATTTTGAGAAAAATGTCGCAGATACGTTCCTTGCAAAGGATTTCGCCGCTTTCATGGAGCAGCAGGGCTATTCGCACATCGAGCTATGCGGCACAGATGAAGCCGGCAGCATCGCTGCAACCGCAAAGGGCGCGCTGAAAACAGGTGCGGCAGTCAGCATCCGCAAAAACTGCGTTGCGAGCCGCTTCCCCGCAAATAAGCTCGCGCCCATCCGCTATGAACTGAAAACACTGGGTGTGCAATATGTCTGAGCTGACCGCTGACCGCGAAAACGTCCTGCAATATGCCGCGGAACATTTCGGCACTTCGCCCGAATATCTCTGGGCGCGTCTCCCCGATGCCGCCGTTCTGCGTGACAGCCGCTCGAAAAAATGGTACGGCATCATCATGTCTGTGCGCCTTGACCGGTTCATCGAAGGCGCAGAGGGCGTCTGCGATGTAATCAACGTCAAAACCGATCCGCTGATGACCGGTTCGCTGCTGATGCAGGCAGGGTTTTATCCCGCCTATCACATGAACAAGACAAGCTGGATCTCCATTCTGCTGGATGGCTCTGTGCCGCTTTCGCGCGTGACATCCGTTCTGGAGATGAGCTTTGCGCTTGTGCGCGGCAAGGCAAAAGGGGCAAAGCGCACCGAGCCGAAAGACTGGCTCATCCCCTCGAATCCCAAATACATCACACTTGATGACCTGTTCCGCGATTCCGATACGACGCTTTGGAAGCAGGTCAGCCGGATGATTCCCGGCGACACGGTCTACATTTACGAAGCGCTGCCGGTCGGAGCGATTACCTATGTCTGCACCGTCACGGAGACAGATATTCCGTTTCACTTTGAACAGGACGGGCTGTATATGGACACGGCATTCCGGATCAGGGTACTGCGGCGTCTCCCGCCCGATGCCATGACGCGCGAACACCTGCGCGATTTCGGAATCACCGGCATCCGCGGCCCGCGCGGCATCCCGGATGATCTCCTTGCAGCGCTGAAATCCCTCGCCGGGCAGTGAGGTATCGCTCCGCGATGATTAGAATGGGGACTCTGTCCCCAAGCCCCTGCTTAAGGGTCAGTGACCCTTAAGAATCCCTTGTTTGGGTGCAAGATAGATTCACACGTATTTGCTGCAAATATCTATCATCGGGATTCCAAAGGGATAGCATTCCTTTGGTGGGTTTGGGCGGAGCCCATTCTAAATCATCGCGCAGCGATTCCTTTTTCGACAGACTGAGCCTCCCCCTTTCAGGGGAGGCTCAGCTTGTAGATAAAGTGTC
>DGVV01000190.1 GCA_002395085.1 Ruminococcus sp. UBA4275
ATACCTTTTTCGACAGCCTGGACGCACATCTGCAAAAGCGGATGTGCGTTTTTTGCAGGTCGGAATCGCACCGGTTAAAATTCAGACATAACACATGAAAAACTTGACCTCGGCAGCGGAATATGATATAATAAAGCCAATATGATCGGGCTGAACCCTATAAAAAACAGACACCCTCTCTCTGCCCGATGAAAGGAGCGTCATTATGGATTGTGTATGTCAGAAGCAAAGTGATCTCTCGCTGCTTGCGCCTGTTCTTGCGGAATATGCCGCGGTGAAGGGCAGTCTCATCACCATACTCCAGCACGCACAGGAGATCTACGGCTATCTTCCGGCGGATGTGATCTACGTGATTGCAGATGCCACCGGCAATTCGCCCGCAAGGGTTATGGGCGTTGCAACCTTCTATACGCAGTTCCGGTTTCAGCCGGTCGGAAAATATCTCATCATGCTTTGTGACGGTACTGCCTGTCATGTCAACGGCAGCGCACGGATTGCATCCGCCGTACAGGAGTATCTGAATGTGGAAAACGGCGGCACGACCGCAGACGGACTGTTCTCATTCAGCATCGTGGCTTGTCTGGGATGCTGTTCGCTCTCGCCGGTCATGATGGTCGGGGAGGATACCTACGGTTCGCTGACGCCCGAAAAGGCGGTTGCGATCCTCAGAGAGATTCAGGAAAAGGAGGCGGCACAGACATGAGAATTGCAGTCGGACAGGGAAGCTGCGGCATCGCAGCAGGCGCACAGAAGGTTGCGGATGCCCTCAGAACGAAACTTGCTGGGACAGGAATTCCCGTCGGAACAGTCGGTTGCATTGGTATGTGCTGGCTTGAACCGATTGTGGATCTCTATGATGATGACAGGAAACTGCTGCACCGTCTGGTGCAGGTGAAGCCGGAAGATGCAGAGAAGATCGCGAAGTGGACGAAAACCGGTGAGGATTCCGTTCTGGGTGATCTGCTGCTTGCACCGGAGGATGCGCAGTTTCTGGAGAAGCAGACGCGCATTGCGCTGCGGAACTGCGGCATCATTGATCCGGATTCGCTGCAAAGTGCGCTGGATGCCGGTGCGTACAGCGCCATCAAAAAGGTGCTGGGCGGGATGTCTCCCGAAGATGTCATTGAATGTATCAAGGAATCGGGGCTTGCCGGCAGAGGCGGTGCGGGATTCCCCACATGGTTCAAATGGAACGCCGCGAGACAGTCTCCCGGAGATGAAAAATATCTCATCTGCAACGCCGACGAGGGCGATCCCGGCGCGTTTATGGACAGAGCCGTCATCGAATCTGATCCGCACACGCTGATCGAGGGTATGCTGATTGGTGCATACGCAATCGGTGCGCAGGAGGCGATTGTATACGTTCGTGCGGAGTATCCGCTCGCGATCCGGCGACTGGAACACGCCATTCAGGAGGCGCGGCAGGCGGGATATATCGGCAAAAACATCCTCGGCAGCAATTTCTCCTGCGATTTCCGCATCAAAGCGGGCGCGGGCGCGTTCGTCTGCGGCGAGGAGACCGCTCTCATCGAATCCTTGCAGGGACAGCGCGGTATGCCGCGGCTGAAACCGCCGTTTCCGGCAGCAGCGGGCTATTGGTACAAGCCGTCCAACATCAACAATGTCGAGACCTACGCCAATGTCGCGTGGATCATCTCCAACGGCGGTGCGGCGTTCGCGGCAATGGGCACGGAGGATTCCAAGGGTACGAAGGTCTTTGCGCTCACCGGCAAAATCCGGCGCGGCGGTCTGGTCGAGATTCCGATGGGCATGACTCTGCGCGATGTCATTTTCGGGATCGGCGGCGGCATCCGGGACGGCAAGGCGTTCAAAGCCGTGCAGATGGGCGGCCCTTCCGGCGGCTGCATCCCCGCAGAACTGCTTGATACTGTGATCGACTACAAAAAACTCGGTGCGACAGGCGCGATCATGGGCAGCGGCGGCATGGTTGTCATGGATGAGGACACCTGCATGGTCAGCATGGCAAAATTCTTCCTCGATTTCACCGCAAAGGAATCCTGCGGCAAATGCGTTCACTGCCGCATCGGCACGAAGCGGATGCAGGAAATCCTCACACGCATTGTGGAGGGCAGCGGACAGGAAGGCGACATCGAACTGCTGGAGGAACTCTGCGGTGCAATCAAGGACGGCGCACTCTGCGGCCTCGGACAGACCGCGCCGAATCCTGTGCTGACCACGCTGCGGTATTTCCGCAGTGAGTTCGAGGCGCATATCCGTGAGAAGCGATGTCCCGCGCACGCCTGTTCTGATCTGCTGCATTATGAGATCGACGCGGACAAGTGCAGAGGATGCACGCTCTGTGCGAGAAAATGTCCTGTTTACGCGATTTCCGGCGAGGCAAAAGAGCCGCATAAGATTGACCCGAATGTCTGCATCCGCTGCGGCGCGTGTTATGCTGCGTGCCGGTTCGGTGCCGTGAAAAAGCTGTAAGGAGGGGTTTCCATGAGTCAGATTCATTTTACCATCAACGGAATCCCGTGCGTCTGCGAGGAGGGCATGAGCATTTTGCAGGCTGCAAAGGCAAACGGCATCGAGATTCCAAATCTGTGCAATGATGAAAGTGTGCGCGTCTACGGCGCTTGCGGTCTGTGCGCGGTCGAGGTGACCGACGACGGACGCGGCAAACCTGTGCCAAAGCTGCTGCGGGCGTGTTCCGCAAAGCCGATGGAGGGGTATGTCGTCCGCATGGATACCGCCCGCGTGAACCAGTCGCGGAAGATCGCGCTGGAGCTGCTGATGAGCGATCACACCGGCGACTGCCGCGGACCGTGTCAGCTGAACTGTCCTGCCGGTACGGACTGTCAGGGGTATGTGAAGAAGATTGCACAGGGCGATTTCCGTGGGGCGGTTGAGATCATCAAGCAGAAAATCCCGCTGCCCGCCGCAATCGGCAGAGTTTGCCCGCATCCCTGTGAGCAGAATTGCCGCCGCGGGCTGGTCGAGCAGCCGATCTCTATAGCATTTCTGAAAGCACACGCCGCAGACCGCGATCTTGCGGGCAATACGTACCGTCCGCAGCCTGCTGCTGATACCGGCAAGCGGATTGCGGTGGTCGGCGGCGGACCGGCGGGACTCACGGCGGCGTATTTCCTGCGGCTGAAGGGTCATGCGGTTACGGTTTATGATGCCGCCGCGAAAATGGGCGGAATGCTTCGTTACGGCATTCCCGCTTACCGTCTCCCGAAGGATCTGCTGGATCGCGAAATCGACGAAATTGCGCGCATTGGTATAGATATGAAAAACGGCATCCGCCTCGGTAAGGACATCATACTGGAGCAGCTTCGCAGCGAATATGATGCCGTGATTCTCGCGACAGGCGCTTGGAGCAGCATGGCAATGCGTGTGCCGGGTGAGGATCTTGCAGGCGTGACCGGCGGCATTCAGTTCCTGCATGACATCAGTTCCGGCGAGGGCGAAATTCCGGATCTGCGCGGCAAAAATATTGCGGTCTGCGGCGGCGGCAATACCGCTATGGATGCCTGCCGCACGGCGATCCGCTGCGGCGCGGAGAATGTGTATGTCATCTACCGCCGCACGCGCAGCGAGATGCCCGCGGAGGACATCGAGATCGAGGAGTCAATCGAGGAGGGCGTGACATACAAATTTCTCACGAATCCGGCGGAAATCATCGGAGAAAACGGGCGCGTGAAGCAGGTAAAGCTGCAAGTCATGGAGCTTGGTGAGCCGGATGCATCCGGAAGGCGTTCGCCGGTGCCGGTCGAGGGCAGGTTTGAGTATCTGGATGTCGATTGCGTCATCATGGCGATCGGTCAGAAGCCTGACACGGACGGACTGGACGGCGTGACGCTCACCAAAAAGGGGACGGTCGAGGCAGATTCCGCGACCTATCTCACGAATCTGGAAAATGTGTATGCGATTGGGGATGCGACAAACCGCGGCGCGTCAATTGCGATTGAGGCAATCGGAGAAGCCGGACGCTGTGCAGCGGTTGTTGACTCTGCACTGCGCGGTGAGATGAAACCTTACCGCACACCGTATTTTTCACGTAAAACCGTCACTTCTGCGGATCTCGCTGATCGGGAAAAACAGCCGCGCTGTCCGATGCCGGCACGTCCTGCGGCGGAGCGCGCGCGCGATTTTGCACCGGTCAATCTCGGATTTACGGATGAGGAGGCGATGCGCGAGGCAAAGCGCTGTCTGGAGTGCGGCTGTCACGATTATGCGGATTGCAAGCTGATCCGCTATGCGCAGGCGCAGGAGATTCATCCGGAGCGGCTTGCGGGCGTGAAGCATACTGCTGAGACCGAACGGCGGCTTGTGTGCATTGAGCGCGATCAGGGCAAGTGCATTCTCTGCGGGCTTTGTGTGCGCGTCTGTGACGAGGTTGCGCAGCGGGGAATTCTCGGCTTGGTCGGACGGGGATTCCCGACGGTTGTGAAGCCGGAATTCAGCAAGCCGGAGGTCATCGAGATCTGCAAAACGTGCAAAAAGTGCGCAGATGCGTGCCAGACTGGTGCGCTGCGCATCATAGAATAATTATGCGGGGGCTGTCTGCGGACAGTCCTCATTTTTGTCTGAAAGGGCTTGACAAATACCCCCGCATGGTATATAATAGATACCGTAAGGGGGTATTTGCATACCGCCGGAAAAGAGGGGAATACTATGGGCGAAAAGAAGCAATGTCCCTGCTGTGAAAAGCATACGGAGCGTTCCGAAGAGGAGAAGCGCAGACTGCGCAACCGACTAAAGCGCATCGAGGGACAGGTGCGCGGATTGCAGAATATGCTGGAAAATGACGCATATTGCGCTGATATTCTCACACAGTCAGCAGCGGTCAGTGCTGCGATCAACGCATTTAACAAAGATCTGCTGGCACGGCATATCCGCACCTGCGTTGTGCGGGATATTCGTGCGGGGGATGATGAAGTGGTCAATGAATTGACGGCGCTTGTGCAAAAGCTGATGAAATGAGGGGTATTTATGACGCAATTCAACGTCACGGGGATGAGCTGTGCAGCTTGCAGCGCGCGGGTTGAAAAGGCGGTTCGCGGCGTAGACGGCGTGACGGAATGTGCGGTCAGCCTGCTGACGAATTCGATGGGCGTAGAGGGCGATGCATCGCCCGAAGCTATCATTCAGGCGGTCACAGATGCGGGCTACGGCGCATCGGTAAAAGGAAATGAAAATCGCGCAAATACGCAGAATTCAAGTGCAGAACTGACGGACACGGAGACGCCGCGTCTGCTGCGGCGTCTGCTCGTATCGGCGGCGTTCCTGCTGATTCTGATGTACTTTTCGATGGGGCATACGATGCTGGGATTGCCGCTGCCGGCATGGTTTACCGGCAATCACGTCGCGGTTGCGCTGATGCAAATGCTTCTCGCGGCGGTCATCATGGTGATCAATCAGCGCTTCTTCGTGAGCGGATTCAAGGCGTTGATGCATCGCGCGCCGAACATGGATACGCTGGTTGCACTCGGATCGTCCGTGTCGTTTTTATGGAGTATCTACGTGCTTTTTCTGATGACTGGAGATCTGATGCGCGGGCAGCATGATGCTGCGATGGATCACATGATGCAGCTCTATTTTGAGTCAGCAGCGATGATTCTGACGCTGATCACAGTCGGAAAGACACTGGAGGCACGCGCAAAAGGCAAGACGACCGATGCTTTGCGCAGTTTGATGAAACTCCGTCCGAAAACCGCGCTGATACTGGAAAATCATGTTGAACGTGAGATTCCGGCGGAGCAGATAGCGACTGGTATGACCTTCGTGCTGCGGCCTGGAATGCAAATACCCGCTGACGGTATTGTGACGGAAGGCAGTGGCGCGGTGGATGAATCTGCGCTGACCGGCGAGAGTATTCCGGTGGACAAAATGAGTGGGGAGACAGTCTCGGCGGGAACGCTGAATCTCTCCGGTTATCTGGTTTGCCGTGCAACGAAAACCGGCGAAGATACGACGCTTTCACAGATTATCCGCATGGTTGGGGATGCCGCTGCAACCAAAGCGCCGATTGCCAAAATCGCGGACAAGGTTTCCGGTATATTTGTCCCGACGGTCATTGGCATCGCGCTGGTGACGGCTGCTGTCTGGATGCTGCTGGGCAAACCGCTTGGATATGCGCTCGCGAGGGGGGTATCCGTTCTTGTGATTTCCTGTCCCTGTGCGCTTGGGCTGGCGACGCCCGTTGCAATTATGGTTGGCAGCGGGGTTGGTGCGCGGCACGGCGTGCTGTATAAAACAGCGGCGTCGCTGGAAGAAACGGGGCGTATCGGGACGGTTGTTCTGGATAAGACTGGTACTGTAACAGAGGGAAAACCGCGTATCACCGATGTTTTTCCGGCTGATGGCGTTGCCGCGAACGAACTTCTGCGGATTGCCGCGGCTGTGGAACAGCACAGTGAACATCCGCTTGCAGCCGCGGTTATGGCGCATACGGCTTCGTGCGGGATTGTTCCGCCTGCGGTTTCGGAGTTCCGTTCGATGACCGGAAGCGGCGTCAGTGCGCGGCTGGAGGGTGATTTGCTCATCGGCGGCAGTACGGAAATTGTTCAGGACTTAGACGAAAAATATCGCAGAATCGCAGAAAATCTCGCACAGCAGGGTAAAACGCCGCTCTGTTTTCTGCGCGGAAATACGTTTTGCGGAATGCTTGCAGCGGCAGATGTCATGAAGCCCGACAGCGCCGCGGCAATCGCAGTGATGCGCGAAATGGGCCTGAATGTCGTGATGCTGACCGGCGACAACGTTCGCACGGCGGAAGCAATTGGCAGTCTGGCTGGCGTTGACCGTGTGATTGCGGGGGTGAAGCCCGATGGCAAGGAACGTGTCATTCGCGAATTGCAGGAGAAGGGCAAGGTATGCATGATTGGCGACGGCATCAACGATGCGCCTGCGCTGACCCGTGCTGATGTCGGCATTGCGATTGGTGCCGGTACGGATGTTGCGCTGGATGCGGCAGATGTTGTGCTGGTGCAAAGCCGTCTGTCTGATGCCGCTGCTGCGATTCAGCTCAGCCGCAAGACGCTCAAAAATATTCGTGAAAATCTCTTTTGGGCGTTCATTTACAATGTCATCGGGATTCCGCTGGCGGCGGGCGTGCTTGTACCGTTCGGGCTGACGCTGAATCCGATGTTCGGGGCGGCTGCGATGAGTTTATCGAGCTTTTGCGTGGTTTCTAACGCGCTGCGGCTCAACCTGTTCAAACCGAAGCTGACAGCGGAGCGCACATCGCCCTCTGCTGCTGCGATAACTGAAATCCACGAAAATACGAAAGGAACGGTGAATTCAATGAAGACTACTCTGGAAATCAAGGGCATGATGTGTCCGCACTGTGAGGCGCACGTCCGCAAGGCGCTGGAGAATATGAACGGTGTGACGGTGCTGCGCGTCAGCCATGAGGATGCGGTTGCGGAGGTCGAAACGGCAAATACTGTCACGGAGGACGCATTCCGCGCTGTGATTACGGATGCGGGTTATGAGCTGACCGGCATTCGCTGAGGCAAACAGAACGCCCCGTCGGGAATGATTCCGGCGGGGCGAATTGTTTATTCTGCTGATTTTTCGGAGACCGCAGCAGGTTCTTCCGCTGCTTCGGATGCATTCTCCAAAGCCTCAGATGCCTCTGCGGGGATTTCCGCTGCGGCTTCTGCTGCGAGTGCCCGCTTCTGCTTGGATGCGATGATCTTGCGAACAATCAAGTCACCCAGATTGTAAAGAGCCTGCAAGACCATAGCACAGAGCATCGAGCAGCCGAAGATTTTTGCGATGTAGGAAGGTGCGTGCGACCAGCGCTCCTGCATGGAGGGGTAAGTTCCGACGATTGTTGTGTAGAAGATGGTGTCAAAGATATACGAAATGAGGTAGCAGGCGAAGGTGCTTTCGCTGATGAACTTCAGGATCTTGCCCAGCACCTTGTTGTTGCTGCGGATGTCAAAGAGAATCAGAAACAGTGCGGTGCTGCACACAGTGACCGGCCACGAGCCGTAATCGTTGTAATGCCAGGATTTCATGATGCCGCCGCCTTCGGCATTCGTGATAGACTGCTGGAAGGTTGAAGACGACAGCCATGTAAGGCTGACCGCGTAAATGATGAAACAGTAAATCTTATTGATGAGCTTCGGTGCAGGCGGATACTCACGGATGAATGCGCCGATGAAGTAATAGGCAATCGGATAGCAGCGGGTGAAGTAGCCGGGCAGCAGTCTGATCTGCGAATCGGGATTGAAGCCGATGAACAGACTCTGCGAGACAATGGATAACAGACAGACGGTTGCAGTCAGAATCAGGCGCTGGTTCTTATTCTTGAGCGAATTGAACGCGAGGTTGAGGAACGGAATAATCGCGAAGATTGTGACATAGTATTCAACGTACCATGCGTACTGTGCATCCGTGAACATAAAGAGTCCGCGAATGAAGACCCACGGACTGTATCCGCCGTAGATGTCATATTTATAGGGGTAATGATGCTGATCGAAGAAGTAGCAGATGACGCTGATGATGAGATAGAGAATCAGCACGCGGAGAATGCCGAGATAATATTTCTTGCTGAGGGTCTTGTTTTTCATAAGGTAACCGGTGGTGATCATGAACAGCGGCACGCAGCAGTAGGCGATCCACCGGACGTAAATTGCGACCTGACCGAATTCCTGTGTAATCGGCTCATTGTAGAAGCCGCTGTAGAGGAAGAAATGGACACAGACAACAAGGAAACACGCGAGGATTTTGACGATGTCTATGCCGACAAAACGCGGTTTTGCCGGTGCAGCCGGTGTCTGAACGGGTGCTGTTGCGGGAACATTTGACATTGGGAACACTCCTTTATTTTTGTGAGATGATGCGGTGCATCTAATATATATGTACGGAAAAATGCAGGTAAACCTCACGTTTTTCCGGAAAATCAGCGTTTCATACAAATGAAGCCGCCTTATTTTGTGGATGCTGCTGCATCGAGGGCTTCTTCTGCGGTTTGCAGGAGGAGCGCAGAATTATCATCTCCGCCCATGATGCGGGCTATTTCAGCAATGCGCGCTGCACGGTCAAGCACGGTGACCTGTGTGCTGGTAGCAGTATCGGTGCTGTGCTTTTCGATGAGCAGGTGATGATTTGCCTGCGTTGCAAGCTGTGCGAGGTGCGTCACGCAGATGATCTGATGATGTGCGGAGAGTTCCCGCAGTTTCAGACCGATTTTCTGCGCCGCCTTACCGCTGACGCCGGTGTCGATTTCATCGAAGATGAGCGTCGGAATTGCATCGCGGTCTGCGAGAACAGCTTTGAGCGCGAGCATCATACGGGAAAGCTCACCGCCTGATGCGATCTGCGCGATGGGTTTTGGCGGTTCACCGGGGTTTGCGGAGATCAGAAATTCCGCATGATCCATGCCGCTGGGGGTGAGTTTGCCCTGCGTGAGCTGCACAGAGAGCTGCACACGCGGCATATTGAGATAGGCAAGCTCCTCACCGACGCGCTTTGCAAATTCTTCACCAAGCTGTTTGCGGTGGGCGGAGAGTGCCTTTGCAAGTTCCGTGACGCGGTGCAGGCGGGTCTGACGTTCCTCCGTGAGTTTCGCGAGCTGATCTGCGTCGCTTTCAATCGCGCTGACTTCTTTGAGGGCATCCTCATAGATCTGCCGGAGACCGTCTGCATCGGTATGATAGCGCAGCGCGACGGTATTGACGGCATTGCGGCGTTCATTGAGCTTGGCAAATTCGGCAGGGGAGAGCTGTCCGCCTGTAAAGGCGCTGACCTCGTCGGAGATGTCGCGCAGTTCAATATTGAGTGCGCGGAGGCGTTCATAGAGCGGCTCAGCATCCTGATCTGCGGCGGAGAGTTTGCTGAGGTGATCGCAGGCAGCGGCAATGGCATCGGAGATATTTTCGTCGCCGTCGGTGAGCATCTGGCAGACCGCCGCTGCGACTTCCGCGGTATCCTCTGCACGCGATGCGGCAAGAAACTGCGCATCAAGCGTCTGATCTTCATGTGGCTGCGGATCAAGTTCTCCGATTTCGGTGATGGTCTCCCGCAGTGTTTTGAGCCGTGCAAGTTTTTCCTGCTCGGCTTTTTTCATCTGATTGAGGGTGCGTGCGGTTGATTGAAGCTGCAGGAATTCGCTGCGGTATTCGTTCAGCAGGGAGAGGTCCTCTCCGAAGCGGTCCAGTACATGGAGATGCTGTTCCGGACGCAGCAGAATCTGATTGTCGTGCTGTCCGTGGATATTGACGAGTGTTTCTCCGAGTTCGCGGAGCAAAGCGGCGGGAGCAGCCTTGCCGTTGACTCTGCCCGTGCTGCCGCCGTCTGCGGAGATTTCGCGGGTAAGGAGCAGTTCATCGTCTTGTGTATCGTAACCGTATTCGGTGAGAATATCTCTGGTTTCCTCGGAGAGCGGCGAAAACAGCGCAGTAATCACGGCTTTTTTGCAGCCTGTCCGCACCAGATCTTTACTGGTCCGCTGCCCCAGCACTGCCTGTATGCCGTGAATCAGGATCGACTTACCCGCGCCGGTCTCACCGGTAAAGGCGTTGAAGCCCTGTTCCAGCGGGATGACAGCGGATTCGATCACAGCGAGGTTTTCGATTGAGAGTTCTCTAAGCATCTGTTACCCCCAGATCTGAGCCCCCAGTGCGCCGACGAGCTGCCGGGCGACTGCCTCAGAGCGCGTCATAATGAAGATCGTGTCGTCGCCGGCGATTGTACCGACAATTTCGGGGAGCTGCAAGCGGTCGAGAACGGCACACGCTGCCTGTGCAGAGCCTGCATGGCAGGTCATGACGACGGTATTCATCGCATAGTCGATCTTGACAACGACATCTGTCAGCAGGTTGCTGGGCGCAGCACCGGCTGTCGGGGACATCGAATAGCAGCTCGCCCCGTTCGCAGTCCGTTTTTTGCGGAGTTTGAGCTGCCGGATGTCGCGGGAGATGGTCGCCTGTGTGACGATGAATCCCTGTTCCGCAAGCAGATCCCGCAGCATTTCCTGCGTCGAGACTTCATTGGTCTGGATGAGCTGTAAAATCATATCGTGGCGTGCATTGGGCATGGTATCGCCCCTCCTTATCTGTCGTATTCCAATGGTTGGCAAAGCTGCCGCTGCAAAATCACAGTAAACAGCCGTTCCGTTGTCAGTTATATGAAATCGCGGTCACAGTGTACCGGTGCGCTTGATGGGGAGCATAAGTTTCCCGTTGAGGGCATCATAGAAGGCATGACCCTTGCAGTTAACAAAAGGCATCGTGCGCGGAGAACCTGTCACCGTGAAGGATTCGCTGTTATGCAGGATGGCAGCATGAGAGCCGTCCACATGAACATTGAGACCGCCGTCGCCCGCACCGCGGTAGGTCACGCGGATGCTGCGCTGCGGCGCAAAAAGCATCGGCCGCGCAAACAGGGAATGCGGGCAGATGAGGTTCATTTCTATGAGGGAGAGATCCGGTTCCATGACCGGACCGCCGGCAGAGAGTGCATAGGCGGTTGAGCCGGTCGGAGTTGAGAAGATGATGCCGTCTGCGCGGTAGTCACCGATTTTGCGGTCATCGACATAGACAGCGAAGTCACAGATTTTGCCGTTCATGCGGGATGCATAGATGTCATTGAGAACCGTGCTGCGGAGATTGCCGCAGATTTCGGTTTCGAGCATCATGCGCTCACTGACGGTAAAATCGCCGGTTTCGAGCAGCGCGAGCATATCCAGCTCATGCGCCTCAAAGGCGGCAAGAAAACCGAGTGTGCCGGTATTGATGCCGACGAGCCGTACCGGCGGGGAGCAGTTTGCAACGGCGAACGCGAGAATGCGGTTTGCGCATTGCAGGATTGTGCCGTCACCGCCGATTGCGATGGCGAAATCGACATCCGCAAACAGCGATTGCTCCGGCAGAAATGTGATGTCCGGTGTCTGCGCGAAGGCATCCGCGAGGGATTGCTCCATGCAGAGCTGCACATGATCATTCCGCAGCCGTTCACAGACGCGCAGGGCGGTCTCAAAGGCAGCGGGTTTTGAGAGATTGGGTGAGATCACGTATTTCATGCAGTTTCCTCCTGCGTGGTGCAGCGCTGTAAGCAGAGCAGATATTCGGTATTGCCGCTGCCGCCGCGAATGGGCGATTCACAAGTGCCGAGCGGGAAAAATCCAACAGAAGCGGCGAAATCAGAGATCTCGCGCACGATGCGCTCCCGGATTTTTGCATCGCGGACGATGCCGTTTTTACTGAGTGCGCTGCGGCCCGCCTCAAACTGCGGTTTGATGAGCAGAACTGCGAAGGCATCGGGGGCAAGGAGCGGCGCGAGATGCGGGATAATTTGTTTCAGTGAGATGAAGGAGACATCGCAGGCAGCAAACTGTGCCGGCAGCCCTTTCGTATCAGGAGAAAGCGCACGCAGATCCGTTCCTTCCAGTGAGGTGACGCGGGGGTCATCCCGCAGGGAAGGCGCAAGCTGATCATGCCCGACATCCACAGCCAGCACGGAAGCAGCCCCGTTCTGGAGCATACAGTCAGTGAAGCCGCCGGTAGAAGCACCGATGTCGAGGCAGCGCAGCCCCTGCACAGAGAGCTTGAATTCCGCGAGGGCATACGCCAGCTTATAGCCGCCGCGTCCCACATAAGGCAGACTCTCCGTCAGGCACAGCGCATCTTCCTCCGAAACCTTGCGTGAGGCTTTGAGGCAGACAATGCCGTTGACCGTGACATGGCCTTCCGCAATGGAGGTCTGCGCGCGGTTACGGGTTTCACAAAGTCCACGTGCGACGAGTGCCGCATCAAGACGTAGCATCTGCATGATAAAACGCCTCCGCATCCGCTGCGATGGACTCGCTGCTCAGACGGTTCTCCGCAAGACATCGCTGAACGGTTGCCTGCGGAACGAAATCGGGGATTGCGGTGCAGCGGTATCTGCCATGCCATCCGCGGCACAGCAGCGAGGCAGCAAATTTTTCTGCAATGCCGCCTGCGAGGCCGCTTTCCTCGATGAAGAACACGCGGTCATAGTTTTCTGCGATGTGCAGGGCATCTTCGTGCAGCGGGAAAATGGCAGTCATGCGGAGAATGCCGCAGGGAATGCCGTCTGCGCGGAGCTTTTCCGCAGCCTTTTGCACCTGTGCGCTGATTCTGCCGTAGGTGACAAGCAGCAGCGACTGACCTGCTTCATGCGAGAAGCTGACGGTGGATTCGGTATGATAGGATTCGCACTCTTTGCCGCGCGGATAGCGTACCGAGACCAGACCGGTATCGGAATAGAGTGCCTGCCTGAGACAAAGCCGCAGTTCCTCATAGGTAGCGGGCGAGTAAATTTTGTGATGCGGAATCGCAGTCAGAATCGGCACATCAAAGATACCCTGATGTGTTTCGCCGTCCTCACCGACAATGCCTGCGCGGTCGATGCCCAGTACGACATGGTAGCGTGCGATGGCGATGTCATGGAGAACCTGATCAAAAGCGCGCTGCAAAAATGTCGAATACACGGCAAAAACAGGCAGCTTGCCCATAGATGCAAGTGCTGCACAGAAGGTCGCAGCGTGCTGTTCGGCAATGCCGACATCATAGAAGCGTTCCGGATGCGCCGCGTAGAAGAACTGCAGACCCGTGCCGTACTTCATGGCAGCGGTCACGGCGCAGAGATTGCGGTCTGTTTTGGCGAGTTCGCTGAGTTCTCTGCCGAAGACGGTGGAATAGCACTCGTCGATGGACAGCTCCGGATCTTTGGAATCGACGTCGATACGCGCAACACCGGCGACCTGCACCGGATCGACACGCGGAACGCCGTGATATTCGCCGGGATTCAGTTCCGCAGGGGCGTAGCCCTTGCCTTTTGTGGTCTGCACATGAACGACCACCGGTCTGCGGTAGCTTTTCGCGACAGTCAGCACTTCATCAAGCTGTTCAATGTCGTGACCGTCCACAGGACCGAGATAAACGAAGCCCATATCCTCAAAGAGGGTGCTTTGCATGATATTGCGCCGCACATGATCCTTGACATTTTTCAGGGAAACAGCCATTTTCGAGCCGATGCCCGGTGCTTTGCGGATAACGCGCTCAACATTCCATTTGGTCTGCACATACTGTTCCGTGCCGCGGATTTTCGCGAGGTATTTCGCGATAGCGCCGACATTTTTGGAGATCGCCTGATTGTTGTCATTGACGACGACAATCAGATTGGCAGACTTGGATTTACCGGCGTTATTGAGACCTTCGTAGAACATACCGCCGGTCATCGCGCCGTCACCGACGACGGCGATGGCATAGTGCTTGGTGTCGCCGGACATACGCATGGCTTCTGCCATACCGAAGGCGGCAGAGACAGCCGTGCTGCTGTGTCCGGTGATGAAGGTATCGTGCGGGGATTCTGTCGGTTTCGGGAAGCCGGCAAGACCGTTTTCCTGCCGCAGCTTCGGAAGCTGATCTGCTCTGCCAGTGAGGATTTTGTGGACATAAGCCTGATGCCCGACATCCCAGACGATACGGTCATCAGGCGAGTGAAAATTCCGGTGCAGCGCGAGTGTCAGCTCGACAACACCGAGATTCGAGGCGAGGTGACCGCCGGTTTTCAGCACCGTACCGATCAGCATCTGACGAATCTCCCCGCAAAGCGCAGTACACTGCGGAATGCTGAGTCCGGCAAGATCTTCCGGCAGATGCAGCGTTTTCAGCGGTGCAGCAGATGCGCTGTATTCACGTTCTCTGTTCATTTTCATCTCCGTCCGGCGCGCAGGAAGATGCAGTGCGGAAATTGCGCCGGGTTCCGTGTGTTAAGACTGCGCCGCTTCAGCGGCGTGTTCCTGCTGATAGGCAGTGACGGCGAGTTTTGCGCTGTCGAGTTCCTTTTTGCAGGCGGCGGCGAGTTTTGCACCTTCGCCGTAAAGTTTGACAGCCTCCTCCAGCGGGAGACCGCCCTGTTCCAGCTTCGCGGTGATTTCCGCGAGACGCTGCATATCGGATTCAAATTTCATGAAGTTTCTCCTGTATTCTGCGGGAGGATGCCGGTGACTTTCGCCTGTACTGCTCCCTCAGCGAGCTGAATGTGCAGCACATCGTCCGGATGCAGGGAATCAGCCTGCCGGACGAGTGCATCGCCGTGATAGACCAGCGCATAGCCGCGCGCGAGGCTTGCCAGCGGACTGACCGTTTCGAGTCTGCCGGCGGTCACAGCGAAGCGGTATTCTGCTTCTGCGATGCATTTTTCGGCGGCGTTCCGGAGTCTGCCGCACAGCGCAGAGAGCTGCCCGCATTGTATTTCGATCCGCTGCATGGGAGCTTGCACCGCAAGTTTATGCGTCAGCGACTCCAGCGCGGAAGATTTTGCCTGTATCTGGGATAAAAACGCATTTTTGAGCGCCGTTTCGTGACTGCGCAGCACACTGTAGAGTGCGGGCATCTCCGGAACGGCGAGTTCTGCCGCAGCGGAAGGTGTTGGGGCGCGCAGATCTGCGACCTCATCGGCAATGCAGTGATCTGTCTCGTGACCGACTGCACTCACGACCGGCACAGGTGACTGAAAGACTGCCTCTGCAACGGCTTCCGCCTGAAACGCAGAGAGATCTTCATTTGAGCCGCCGCCGCGTCCCATGAGAATGACATCGCAGCCATCAGCGCCTGCAAGCCGCAGCGCCGCCGCAATGGATTCCGGCGCACCTTCGCCCTGCACCATCGCGGGATAGACCTTGACTTTTCCGAGCGGATAGCGTCTGCCCAGAATGCGGAGCATATCCTGAAGGGCGGCAGCATTCTGCGAGGTGACAATACCGATTTTTTCCGGCAGCGCAGGCAGCGGACGTTTGCGTTCAGGTGCGAAATAGCCGAGTTTCGCGAGCTTTTCGCGGCGCTGCTGCAAGGCGAGTGCCTGTGCGCCGATCCCGTCGGGCTGCAAATCCGTGACATTGATCTGATACGAACCGTCACGCTCATAGAGGGTGACGCTGCCCTGCAAGATGACGTGCATCCCGTTTTCAGGGACAAAACGGAGTCTGTCGGCATTGGTGCGGAACATGACCGCCTTGACGGCAGCTTCTTCATCTTTTACGCTGAAATAGCAGTGTCCGGAGCGGAGATTGCGCACGTAGTTTGAGATTTCGCCGCGCACAAAGACCGTCCGCAAATGTGAATCCTCGCGAAAAACGGAAGCGACATACCGGTTGAGCTGACTGACGCTCAGAATGGGCATACGCCTGCCTCCTTCCATGCAGCATAGACTGCGATGCCCGCAGCATTATCGCAGGAAAACTCCGGTGCAGCGAACGCGGTCTCGAAGGGGAGTGCGCGGAGCTGATTCTGGATGAGAAGATCAGACAGCACACCGCCTGCGAACTGAATGCGCTTACAGCCGGTTTTTGCGGCAGCATCCTTTGCCATTGCCGCGATGACAGCCGCAACGGAATTGAGACAATAGGCGGCAATATCGGCAGCGGGAACGCCCTGTTTGTGCTGTGCTTCACATTGATTCTGCAAACCGGAGAGGGAACAGCAGCCGTCTCTGAGCTTCACCTGCATTTTTTTGCGGGATGTACTCTGCATGGCAAGCTGTTCGAGTGCCGGACCGCAGGGGAATTGCAGACCCAGCATCAGCCCCACGCGGTCAACCGCCTGTCCCGCCTTGAGATCAAGCGATTCCGAGAACGGTTCAATGCGCAGGACATTCTCAGCATCCGGCAGACAGCGTACACAGTCGGTCGTGCCGCCGCTGACGTGAAACGCAAGAAACGGCTCCTGATCCGGCATCAGCCAACGGAGCTGATCTGCGGAATACAGTGCCGCCAGAATATGTCCGGTTTGATGGGATGTCTCATGCAGGGGGATGCGGTTTGCAGAGGCAAGGACGGACGCAGCCGCCTTTCCCGCGAGAAAGCACGGCATATAAGAGCCTTCCGCATTGCGCGGAGACACCGAAACGCCCGCTGCGTCTGCCGGCAGACTGCCGCCGGCATCGGCGGCAAGCTGACCGATCAGCACAGGGAGCTGACGGGTATGATGAAAGACCGCATCGCTTTGCCGCAGCCCTGCCTGTCCGGGCGGGACGGGCAAAAGCTGTTTGCACTGCAAAACCGTGCGGGTATCGGTATCCAGAAATGCGCAGGAAGTGGTATAGTTGCTGGTGTCGATGCCAAGCAGTTTCATGAATTGCTGCCGTCCTTTTCGGGATGTGCCTTAGCATAAGCGCCCAGCACACCGTTGATAAAGCGGACATCGTTTTCGCCGCCGGCGTAATCCTGTGCGAGCAGAACCGCCTCAGAGATTGCAGCGTTGACAGGTGTGCCGTCATCATAGATCATCTCATAAAGCCCAAGCCGAAGAATGGTGAGATTGAGCTTCGGGATGCGGCTGACCGCACGCCTGGGGCTGAATTGCTGAATGATGGCATCCAGTTCGTCCAGATGGGCAAGCGTCCCGTCTGCCAGTGCCTTGACGGCATCATTGACGATAATCTCGTCGATTTCCTCAGCGAGGGCATACAGCTCCTCCATCGGATCATCGCGCAGGGATTTTTCAAACAGCAGCTTCATCGCGCTGTCGCGTATTTCACGTCGTGACATGGATTTGTGATTCCTTTCGTGGAGAGTCTTGTGGGATCAGTCATCAAAGGCGATGTCCGCCGCGACCACATGAACCTTGGAGACGATAACACCCGTCATACTCTGGACATTCTCCTTGACCTTCTGCTGTACCTGTTCTGCAACAGTGGTCAGGCGGCAGCCGCTCTCCAGAATGAGGCGGAGCGTGATTTCGACCATATCATTGACAACCTGCACGGTGACGGGCGATGCGCCGGAGCAGGGCAGGATGCTGCGGGAAGGTGCGGAGAGACCTGCAACACCGTCGATCTCGTTTGCTGCGACACCTGCGATAGACCGGATCACATTCTCCGAGATTTTGACTTCGCCTGCCGGAGCAGCTTTCTTCGGATAATCGTTGCTCATAAGAATCCTCCTTCGGATGAACGATCGGCAAAATTTTGGCGCGTTTGCCGGACGGCAGAGGAGACCGCCGTCCGGCAGGCGCTATACATCTTTTATTATAGCAGATTTTTTCGGATTAGACAACCTTTTTTTGAAAAAAAACCGTATTTTTCGATGATTTCCCGCTCACGGAGAGACAGTTCCGGCATCTGCACCCGCTGCAACCTCAAAAATCCGGATGCCTTCAGCGGGAACATCGGCTTCTGTCAGCACGATTTCCTTGATGGCGGCAGCCTGCTGTGCGGAGAGACCGTCAGACTCCACCACAATTTTCGCGCTCTCTCCGTCGAGATAGACGACGCAGTCGGAGAAACCCTGTGAGAGGATGAGATTCTCAATGACGCTTTCGCTCTCCATCAGTCTGGTCAGATTGACCGCGTTGATGGCGTTTGTGACCATCTCATCGCCGGAGAGGTCGCCCCCGCCGATGATACTCTGAAGCGTCTGCACAGCGGAATCGCGGCTGTTTTGCTTATCGAGGCGTGCCTGTGCGAAGTAGTCATCGCGCGAGGGTGCAGCACTGACCATTTCTGCGGTTCCGTAGTTTGCGAGGTCATCCGCCTCAGCGGTCTGCGGCTGAACGGCAAGCCGGACGCTGTCTGCGGAGATGAGGCTGCTCCCGCCTGCGAGAACATAGTTTAAGTAGACTGCTGCGCCGAGAATCAGTGTCAGGCAGCTCAGGATCAGGTGCTTTTTTCCGATGATAACAGTAGGCTTTTTCATTTAGATTGCTCCTTTCAGGATCTCAGTTCGCGGATTTGCCGACATATACCCGCGATTGCGGGATGCCCAGCACTGTTGCGACGGCACGGCTGATGCGTTCCTGCACGGCAGCGTGATCGCCGTCTGCGCACAGCACGGCAACACCCTCTACTGCGGGATAGCGTGTCTCTGCGATGAGCGGGGTTTCGTTTCCGCTGCTGCGTGCCAGTACGTATGCGGATTCGGTTTGTGTGCTGTGTTCGCTCTGCGATGCCTTCACCTCCTCCGCAAAAATCTGTTCTGCGCTGCCGCTGACCGTCACCATGACTGCCGCATCCCCGACGCCCTCCATGCGGCAAAGCAGGGTTTGCAGGCGCGATTCGAGTGCGGCACGGTAAGCGTCGGGGTCTGCGGGATCGGCGGCGGCGGTTTCCGGCGGATGCCCGCGTGCTGTTCGTTCCGGCAGCAGCCCGGAAAGCAGAATCAGCACCATGCCGGCAAGCCCCAGCAGTACCGCCCTCCTGATGCCGTGTTCGCCGGAAAACAGCTGTTTCAGTCTGCCGGTCAGTTTAAGCATCTGCCTGCACCTCCTCCCGCACTGTGATGCCGCTGCCAAGCCATTCCCGCAGATATACGCTGCCTGTCAGGAGATTTCCGCGGATGATTGCCTCATTGATACCTATGCTGCCGTCTGCGGCAATATGCACATCGACAGACACAACCTCACAGGGGATGTCTTTTTCCGCAAATGCGAGATTGAGTGCCGTGCAGATGCGTTCTGCGGCGGCATTGCGAAAGATTTCCTGTGCATCTGCATACTGTGCTGCGGCGATGTCTTGTGCAGTCTCCGGATCAGGCAGATCAAAATGCAGATGCAGCGCCGTCAGCGGCCTGAGAATTGCCGCAGCCAGAATCAGCGTAAACAGCAGCCGGATCTGTTTGGCAAAATGCTCTGCGGAAATCAGTTCGCCGGCGATTGTGAGGGCAAGTGCCGCGCAGCATCCGCAAAAAACGGCTGTACGAATCGTTTCCATGACTGTCACCTCCGTTTATGCCGATGCATGACCGGTCAGCAGCAGCATGATGGCTGTTGACAGAATCAGCATCAGACCCGTGCAAAAGAGCATCGCAAATGCGGCATTCAGTACGTGCTGCGTATTGCGCATGAGGCGGCAGACTGCCTCTGCACCGCTCATTTCCGCGCAGAGCGCCGCCGCCGCAAAGACCGTGCGGTAACAAAGCAGCGAAAGCAGCGGCGGGAGCATCAGCCAGAGAATGGCGAGGATGCCGATAGCCCCGATGCCGCTGCGCAGCAGGCTGATGCTGCCCTGCACCGTGCTGTAGGCATCCGAGACCGCGCTGCCGACGATCGGAATCATGCCGGAGCTGAGGAGTTTGAGCGTTTTCGCGCCGAGAGAATCTGCCGCAGATGCCACAAAGCTGCGCACGGAAAGCAGCGCCGAGAACAGCGTCATCACTGTGCCGAGAATCCATGTGACCGCCTTATGCAGTCCGCTGACGAATCCGCTGAGTTTCATTGCGGGGTCAACGGCATCGACAATGCTTGCTGCCGCGGACATCTGCAACAGCGGAAAGAGCAGGTTTCCGGTGAGAAAAGCCAGAATCTCCGTGAGAAACAGCACAAAGAGCTGATAGGATGCGCCGTTTGCAACTGCTCCGCCGGCAGCGAGAAATCCGGAAAAAACCGGCACATAGCCCGTCATGAACATCTGCCCTTCCGAGATTGTTTCAGCGGTGCGCAGCAGACAGTCGCACAGCGGATGCGCCGCAGCCCCCGTGCAGATGAGCGTGCAGAGCATTTCTGTCATCCGCCGCATACCGCTGTCCGCAGCAGTATCGCCCGCTGCCGTGAGCAAACCGGCAAGCAGTGTCAGGGCCAGCAGCGAACCGAGCAGTTTCAGGGGCGCAGCCGCTTCCGTGCGCAGTGCCTCAACTGCCTGCCGCAGCACGTCCGCCGGAGAAAGCAGCAGAATCCGCTCCGGCTCATCCGGTGAGATTCCGGCTTCTGCGAGCGCCTGTTCGGCATTCTGCGGGAGATGCAGCTCCGAGGGAGCGAGTGCGCGGTAGATGTCGCCTGTATCCGCCGCGCAGCAGGGGATTGCCAGCAGTATAGCACAGAAAATGCAGACCGCTGCGGTACACATCAGCCGAAAGCCGTAACGCATGACAGTACCTCCTCCAGAAGCCGCAGCAGCGGTTGAATGAGCGGGAGTGCGAGCAGCAGCAGCGCCGCTTTGCCGGTCAGGAGAACCGCAGTCGTCAATGCATTCTCACCGGCATCTCTACAGACATCGGCAGCAAGCTGTGTCACACAGCAAATTCCCAGAGCCTTGCTGATGCAGGCAGTCTGTGCCGCATCGAGACCGCCGTTCCGGAGCAGCACGTCCGCCTCCTGAAGAACGGGCAGCAGTGTCAGAACCGCAGCACCTGTCAGCAGAATGCCAAGCAGCAAGGTCAGCAGGAGCGCCTGTTCAGCGGCATATCGCTCCAGCAGTTTTGCAATCAGGACTGCCGTGACAGTCAGCCCCGCAACCTGCATTGCCGTCACCATAAGCCGAATACCGATTTCACGGTGTCAAAGAGGTCGGAGATTTCCGTGATAATGAGCATCAGCACGACGATTAGCCCTGCAAGGGTTGTCAGCATAGCCTGCTCCTCACGCTCTGCGCGTTTCAGCACCAGATTCAGCACCGCCACAATGATGCCGATGCCCGCGACCTTGAAGATCAGGTCGATTTCCATACCGTTCGCTCCGTTTCGCGTTAGATTATCAGGATCACGAGAAAAATGCCGCTCAGAATGCCCAGACTGCGGTAAAGCTGTCCTTTCTGCGCTGCGGATTGTTCCGCATCATGCAGGAGATGCTGCAGGCGTTCATCGCAGAGGTGCAGCGTGTCCAGTTGACCGGAAAGCGTTGTGCTGCCGAGGGTTTGTCCGACGGTTTCCAGAATGCGCCGCGTATCGGCATCCGGTGCGGGATCATCCGCGAGGGCGCGCTGCCAGCAATCCGGAAACTGTGCGGCATCCGCGGCGGCACAGCGCAGAAAATGCAGCGAACGGTATGCCGGATTCGCCGCGAGGGTGTGCAGCAGATCGGGGATCAGCGGCAGATTTCCGCGCAGTTCCGTGCAGATTGCCGTGAGCAATTGCCGCAGCAGCCGCAGATACTGTACGCGGTTTCTGAGGTCTGCGGCTGCCCTGCACCCGATTCCGGCAGCGGCAAGCAGAAGCAGCAGCGCACCGGTCAGCTTCATGATGCTGCCTCCTGAAAGTGCTGTACCGCGCAGATGCTGCCGCATTCCGTACCGCTGCCCAGCAGAACCGCCGTCCGGAAGATGCCGGCAGCCATCAGCCTTGCAATCTGCGGCCGCTGCATTGCCTCTGCAATCGAGGATGCGTGTGCGCTTGCGATAATCTGTACGCCTGCATGAAGCGTCTGCAAGAGCCTGTCCGCCTCATCCGCATCGCCCAGTTCATCGCAAATAAGGAGCTGCGGAGACATTACGCGCACAGCCGCCGCAATGCCGTCTGCCTTCGGATAGCCGTCAAACACATCGGTCTGCACCCCGACATCAAACTGCGGAATGCCGTTTTGTACGGCTGCAATTTCGCTGCGTTCATCGAGGATGCACACGCGCAATTCCGCGCCGAGAATGCGCGCCAGATCGCGCAGAAGCGTAGTTTTTCCGGATGCCGGCTGTCCGGTTAGCAGCAGACCGCCCGTACAGGCGCGCTTGCCGATGCGGTCAATGAGGGGCAGGGCGCAGCCTGTCCGCTCGCTTGCTATGCGCAGGTTGATGCCGGAGATGCCGCGTATCGTCTCGATGCTGCCGCCTTGCATGACTGCCGTTCCGCACAGCCCTGCGCGGCATCCGCCCGCGACTGTCACAAAGCCCTGCCTGATCTGATGCTGAACGCTGTGCAGCGAATGACTGCACAGGTTTTTGAATACAGCGTCCATGATCTGCGGTGTGATGCGGATGCCCTCTGCGGGTTCTCTGCGGAGTGTTCCGTCGCGCAGAACAGCAAATTCCAAGCCCTGCCGGACGGCATGGAGATTCCGTCCGATGCGCAGCCGCAGTTCCATGAGGCGCACAGTATCGGTTTCCGGCAGACGGCTGAGGGGCAGCCGGAGCGCATCCGGAAAATAGGCGAGCAGTTTTGCGAAGCTGCTTCTGACCATTTTCATCCCGCCTTTCCTTGTTTCTGGTTCATCTTATGCGCGGGCGGCGGCGGATAGAATCTCACAGAAACAAAAAAAGCTGCGGGCATAGACCCACAGCTTTTCGTTGGTATGATATTGCAAATCAGATGCCGATATTGCCGGTGCTGTCCGCATTGAAGAACTGATTGCTGGTTTCGGTGTAGTAATCGTTCTCTTCCAGCGAGGTGAAATCCTCATCTTCCGGATCAGGCAGTCTCGCACCGCAGACACCGCAGAAGATATTCTTCTCGCTGTTTTCAGCGTCACACTTCGGGCACATTTTGTAGCCGCGGAGCGTGTTCAGCTCGAACTTCATCTTCTTGATCCGGCGGCGGCGCGCGTCGATGTCATCGCACAGCGCACGGAAAACAGCCGGATCCTCGTCAGGATTCTTGTAATACTTTTTGCCGAGATCCGCGAAGATCTCCACGATACGCTCCTCTTCATAGAGGATCTTGCGCTTCAGGTTGCTGACTTCAGATACGTTGGAAGCCTTCTCGCTGAGGCCTCTGCCCACGTCCTGAACCTTATCAAAGATGCCCATGACACACACTCCATTTCAGCCGAAACGCGCTTGGGGCTGCGGATTCCGGCATTATTTTCCGCTCACTCCGCAGGGAGCGGCGAAATCTCTACAGTCATATTATACACGTTATTTCTGATATTGTCAAGTGTTTTGCAGCTTTTTTGCAGGCGCGGCGCAATCAGGCGTCGTATGCCTCCTCTGCGGTCAGAATGTCGATGCCGTGATCGCGGAGTGCCTTGAGGGCTGCGGTCTCGTCATCCACGCGGATAATGGTATCTGCTCTGCCGGGGGTGCGGTTGACAAACGCATACATATATTCCACATTGAGATCAGCGTCATTGAGTGCCTCCAGAACGGAAGCCACGCCGCCGGGGACATCCGGCACCTTGATGCCGATGACGGATGTGACCTTGAAAGTCCAGCCGTTCTCATGCAAAAGTGTCTCTGCCTTGTCGGGATCATTGACGATGATGCGGAGAATGCCGAAATCGCGGGTATCAGCAAGGCTCAGGGTGCGCAGGTCAATGCCGGCATCTGCAAGCAGACGGGTGACCTCAGCCATCTTGCCCTGCTTATTCTCCACAAAAATCGAAAACTGCTTGATCGTATCCATCGTAAATCCTCCTTTTTTGTGCGGCTGCTTCAGTCATGCAGCTTGCGCTTGTCGATGACGCGGACTGCCTTGCCCTCGCTGCGGGTGATGGACTTCGGAGAGACAAGGTGAACCTTCGGGCTGATGCCGAGCATGGTCTTGATTGCGCCTGCGAGCGCCTTTTCCTTGTCCTGCACGTCCTTCATCTTATCGGAGAACTGCTCTGCGCTCATCTCCACGCTGATGTCGAGCGTATCGGAATTGTTCCTGCGGTCAACCTCGATGAGATAATTCGGTGCATAGCCCTGTTCAATCAGCACGGTCTCAATTTGCGACGGGAAGACGTTGACGCCGCGAATGATCATCATATCATCGCTTCTACCCATCGGCTTGCACATTTTGATGAGTGTTCTGCCGCAGGAGCATTTGCCGCGGGTAAGCTTGCAGAGATCGCGGGTGCGGTAACGCAGGAGCGGGAAGGCTTCCTTATCCACTGCGGTAAACACCAGCTCACCGATGCTGCCTTCCGGAAGCACCTCGCCGGTTTCGGGGTCAATGATCTCCGGAATGAAGTGATCCTCATTGATGTGCATACCAGTCTGCTCGCTGCACTCAAATGCGACGCCCGGACCGGAGGTCTCGGTGAGACCGTAGATGTCATAAGCCTTGATGCCGAGCGATTTCTCAATGGTGCGGCGCATTTCCTCTGTCCACGGCTCTGCGCCGAAGATGCCTGCTTTCAGGGAGATGTCATCGGGGGTGAGACCCATCTCATGCAGCGTCTCACCGATGTATGCGGCGTAAGACGGGGTGCAGCAGAGGATGGTCGAGCCGAGATCGCGCATAAACTGGATCTGGCGCTCGGTATTGCCGGAGGACATGGGCAGGGTGAGGCAGCCGACCTTGTGCGATCCGCCGTGCAGACCTGCGCCGCCGGTGAACAGACCGTAGCCGTATGCCACCTGACAGACATCGTCAGAAGTGCCGCCTGCCGCGGTGATGGCTCTTGCGACGCAGTCTTCCCAGAGATCGACGTCATGCTGCGTATAGAAGGCGACCACGCGCTTGCCGGTCGTGCCGGAGGTGGACTGAATACGGACGCATTCAGTGAGCGGCTTTGCGAGCAGCCCGTAGGGATATGCCTCACGCAGATCCGCCTTCGAGAGGAAGGGGAGCTTGTGCAGATCGTCCACCGACTGAATATCGGCGGGCTTTACGCCCTTTTCGTCCATTTTTGCACGGTAGTAGGGGACGTTCTCATAAACGTGCTGCACCTGCTTCACAAGACGTTCGCTCTGAAGCTTTTTCATTTCTGCGAGGTCCATGCATTCGATGTCCTCGTGCCAGTAGTTTGCCATTGGGATTCATTCCTTTCCGGATAAAAATGTTTTTTGATCCGTCTGATTTCTGTGTCGTCTGATTCAGCGCTGTGTAATCGACTGTTGTGTAGACTGTATGATCGACTCGGAAACTGTGAGATGCGGGGGATCTTATGCTTCTCTGCCGAGTGCAAATGCTTTGCGGTTCATCTCGATGAACTTTGCCGGCACGCACTGATTGAGTGCTTCCTGCCACACAGCCTCATCGAAATCGAGCTTTTGGGAGACAACGCCCATCAGCACCACATTGGATGCCTTTGCGCTGCCTGCCTGCTCTGCGAGGGAGAGTGCATCCACAGCGGTGACGTCAATGCCCATGCCTTCGAGCTTTTCGACGATCTCCGTGGGATAGGCTGCCGCGCCGGTGATGACGGGCATGGGGTCAAGGGTCTGGGTCGAGGTGACGATCTTGCCGCCCTTTTTGAGGCAGGAAGCCCATCTTGCAGCTTCAAGCAGCTCAAAGGAGATGATGACATCCGCTTCGCCCTTCTCGACGACAGGCGAATAGACGGCATCGCCGTACTTGACATAGGTGACAACCGAACCGCCGCGCTGCGACATACCGTGAACCTCACTCACCTTGACGGCAAAGCCCTGCTGAAGCAGAACATTGCCGAGGATGCGGCTGGCGAGCAGGCTGCCCTGTCCGCCGACGCCGACGATCATAA
>DGVV01000019.1 GCA_002395085.1 Ruminococcus sp. UBA4275
GACTGTGACCACCGTTTCCACGACGAGCGAAACGAAGACCACGTCCTCTACGACTGTGACCACCGCTTCCTCGACGAGCGATACGAAGACCACGTCCACGACGACTGTGACCACCGCTTCCTCGACGAGCGATACGAAGACCACGTCCTCTACGACGAACACGACTGGTACGACCATCGTTTCGAGCGTGACCACCGTCAGCGAGACCACTCCGGCTCCGGGCTCTACCGGCGTTGTGAAGGGCTTCGCAAGAACATTTACTCCTCCGACCCGTGTGAACTACTGGTCTCACGATGACCGCACCTTCAAGCAGAGCGGCGGTCTGAAGGATCTCGCAGCGTCTATCACCCTCTACAAGTGGTACGTCGATGATGAGATGAACATTCTGGATCAGAATGGCAACAAGACCGGTATGAAGTACGGCGAAGTCGAGGAAATGCCGATCAGCCTCGCATTCTCTGTCGTGACCAAGGATGTCTCCGCATTCGTGCATCCGGAAGAGATCGAGGATACCCCGAAGAAGGTTTGGGATAACGAGACCAAGGCTGCTCTGGGCGTCGATGACCTCACCGGTCTGACCGATCTGGAGTGCGAACACATGAATAAGTACGCTGTGAAGTGCTACTTCTTCGGTGATGAGGTCGATGATCCTGACTTCAACCTCGGCGAACACGTCTACCTCGGCGAGTACAAGATCTACATCGGTGTCAAGGGCGATACCGACATGGAGAACCACGTCACCCTGGATGATGCTGTGACTACGCTCCAGTATTACACCAACATCTCCCTCCTCCACAGAACTTACTATCAGCTCAGTGAGGATCCGGAGCTTGACGGACCGGACGGTCTGGCGTTCTACCTCTCCGATGTCAACTATCGCAAGACCAGCAGCCCGACTTCTCCTCTGGAGGATCCGAAGGCGCTGACGCTGGACGACGCTCTGTCGATCCTGCAGCACTACACGGATGAGTATCTGAAGAAGAGCCCGAAGACCTGGGAACAGATCGTCGGTTATGACCTTCTTGACTCGTTCTACGACGTCGAGTACTGATCTCAGTACTCCAAGCACTACCCACAAAAAGGCGGGCAGGGTCTCACGACCCTGCTCGTTTTTTTCGCCTAAAAAGACTTGTGTTTTTCCTGTAGCTGTGGTATAATGAAAGCAGTAATCAGAATGGAGGCAGCTATGGCATCAATTTGGAATCATCGTATCAGTCTCTCCCTGTTCGGCGAGGCGGAAGGCCCTGCAATCGGCGTGGTGCTGGATAATATTCCGCCCGGAGAGTATGTCAATATTGAGGAACTTGCGCGCTTTATGACGCGCCGTACCCGTTCGCTGTTTCTGCCCGATGACCCCGCGCATCAGCATGAGCAGCTCGATTTTCCGCAGATTCTTTCCGGTCTCATCAATGACCGCACAACCGGTTCGCCGCTTTGTGCCTTCCTGAATAACCCGCGCGGCATTCAGCAGGTCGATTATCAGAGCCTCTCGAAAATCGCACGGCCGGGTCATGCGGATTATACCGGCGCAATGCGCTACCGCGGGTTTGCCGATGTCCGCAGCGGCGGGCATCTCTCGGAGCGCATGACCGTTCCGCTGTGCTTTGCCGGCGCAATTTGTCAGCAGATGCTCGAAAGACGCGGCATCTATGTCGGCGCACAGGTTACATCTGTTCATAATATCAAGGACAAGCCGCTTTCGTCTACGGATGTCACCCGCGAGCAGATTCTCGAACTCCGTAAACGGCGCTTCCCCGTGCAGAATCCCGCGCAGGGCAAAAAAATGCTTGCCGATATTCAGCGTGCGGCTGCGGGCGGCGAATCCCTCGGCGGCACGATTGCCTGCTATGCCGTGAATGTCCCCGCAGGCATCGGTTCTCCGATCTTTGACGGTCTGGAGAATTCGATTGCACAGCTCATTTTCGGCATTCCCGGCGTGCGCGGACTCGAATTCGGCGCGGGCTTCCAGACTGCGAAAATGACCGGCAGTCAGTGCAATGACCCCTTCTATGTCGATGAGCGCGGCCATGTCCGCACGCAGACCAACAACCACGGCGGCATTCTGGGCGGTATTTCTTCCGGTATGCCGATTATCCTGCACGTTGCAGTCAAGCCGACGGCAAGCATCCAGAAGCCGCAGGAAACCGTCGATTACTCCGCGATGACCAATGAGGTGCTGCAAAGCAGCGAGGTCATCCACCCGTGCCTTGTGCCGGAAGCTGTTCCGAGCGTCGAGGCGGCGGTCTGCATCGCGCTGGTCTCGCATCTGCTGGATTATCCGAATTTTGTGTGAGGCATTGATATGGTAGGAGATGTGGGCTGCCTCTCCGGCGGCGAACAGCCGGTCATCATTGACCGCCCTTACCGCTGGGAAACCGGCAAGACCATTCCGGAGCAGTATTTGCAGCAGATGAACAAGCTGCTGCGCCGCGGCTATCGCGGGATGATGGTTTTTGCGGCGGTTCTCGCGCTGATTGCACTGGCGATTGATGTCGGCATTGTCCTGTCAGGGGAGATCGGCGAAGATATCATCGGCACAGTGCTGACGAATGTGGTGTTTCTCGGCACGGCGGCGGTGGTGTATGTGATAGAACGCGACAAATACAAAAACAGCACGGAAGCTCTGCAAGCTGGCAATTTCCGCTGGCGCACCGGTACACTGGATGATCTGGTTTCGCAGATCACCGGCTATGTCCGGCGGCGGCATCGCAGGGGACCGACATTTGAGGAATACGCATTCGTGGACGGCGAGGAAGTTAAGGTGGCCTCGCTGGCGGATACGACGTTCAAGCGCAGCTATCGCGGATACTTTGAGCATAAGAAGACGCAGATTACGGTCAGATGCTCCGGCAAAATCGGGCTTGGCGCGTCTGTCGTGCTGGTAGATCTTGACGGCGGCGCGTATATCCTGCCGTATAACTGAGCGGAGGATGCAGATGTGTCAGTTGAAATTGGCTGTCTTTCCGGCGGCAGAAAACCGAACATCACGGAGCGGAGCTTTGCGTGGCAAAAGAGCGATACCATCTCCGCGGAGCATTTGCAGGCAATGGGCAGGCTCCTTCGCAGCGACGGCAGAAGGCTCGCCGTCGTGACGCTCCTGCTGCTGCTTCCGCTGGTGCTGTTCGACGGCATTTTCCTGCTGATCCTGCTGTGCAGCGGACACAGCAAAGATTCATCGTCGTTCAGCGGGCTGATCGTGCTGAACGTGATTGCACTGCTGACGGATGCGGTCATCTGTATTTTGGCTCGCGTACAGCAAATGCGGCGGACGCAGCAACTGCAAGAAGGCAGATTCGTCTGGCGGAGCGGTACACTCGATGACGTCACAGCGGAAGTGCTGCACTATACGCGCCGGAATCATCGCAAAATGCCGGTGATCCAGCGCTTTGTTTATGCGGACGGCGAAAAGCTGAAGGCGCGTGATTTTTACGGCACGAAGATTCAGGAAACCGTCCGGACGATTCATCCGCAAAAGCATGAAATCACCCTGCAAATCACAGGCGAACTGACCGTCGGATCATCCGTAGTGCTTGTGAAAATCGACGAAGATACATACATTTTGCCATACAACCTGTGAACAGACACCAAAGGAGGAATGCGCCATGGCTATGGTTGGAGATAAGGCCTGTCTTTCCGGACTCGCGGAGCCGAGCATCATCCCCCGCCCCTGCTGCTGGGAGAGCGGCGAAACCATCCCCAAGCACTACATCCGCAAGGCGGAGAAATTGCTGCACCGGAATACGAAAGAGGTTGGCAGTCTGCTGAAGCTCATGCTGTGGCTGGTCGGCATTGGCGGCAGTGTGATGCCGGCGGTCATTGTGGCATTTGCCTTTCTGGCGCATGATTTCTCGATATTGACATGGGCACTGCTTCCGCTGCTGAGCATGGCGGCTGCAATGGCATTCCTGATTTTCCTGCTGCGCGCCACAAAACAGAACGACAGCAGCAGAAGCTCTGCGCTTCAGCAGCGCCGCTTTGAATGGCGCACGGGCAAGCTCGATGATGTGGTGTCAGTTCTGACGGGCTACACCACGGACACTGACGGCACGAGTGAACCGGAGTATGAGATCAGCGCCTATGCAGACGGCGAACAGCTCCGGAATATTCTGCTCGAAGATACGCGGTTTTCGACAGTGAAGAACTTTCGCTCACAGCTTGCGGTGAAGAAGACCGGCAAGATGAATCTCGGAGATGACGTGGTACTGCTCCGCGTCGGTGCGAAGGTTTTGATTCTTCCGCTGGATAACCGGTTCAGCGAACAGTAATTTGTTGCAACGATTCAGAAAGCATCCCATTACGACTACAAAAGTGGAGGAAATGCAGTATGGTTGGCGATTTTGGTTCGGTATCCGGTGCAAAGCAGCCGCGGCTGATTGACCGCCCGTATCAGTGGGCGGCGGGCGGCTCGCTCCCGAAATATTATCTGCGCACCGCAGAGCAGATCCTGCGTTCTGAGATGCGCGGCGTGAAGAACGCGGTTCTCATTGTGGCTTCCGTCACGGCGGTTATGAACGCAGTCTTTTTTGTCAGCACACTGCTCCGGCACCGTCATTTTACCGGCGGTGCTGTTGCATGGGCGATCGGCATTACGGCATTTGTAGGGCTGATGCTTTTTCTGATCTATGCCGCATTCAGCAAGCGCATTGGCGATTCCTGCGCTGCGCTCCAGCAGGGCAGCTTTGAATGGCGCAGCGGCATTGTGGATGACATCGGCGCTGAGGTGGTCGAATACCGCTCTGACGGCGAAGGCGACAAAACGCCGGTCATCCGGCGGTATGCCTATGCGGACGGCGAGGCGCTGCCCAATCCGAAGCCCTTTGGGGCGACGATCTCGTACTCCTGTACAGAGGTATTCGGGAAAACGACCTTAAAGATCAGAATGCACGGCAATATGCAGTTTGGTTCGCCTGTCATGCTGATTCGTCTGGATAACGGTCTGGGCGACACGCAAACGCTGATTCTGCCGCAGAGTGCAGATTTCAGCGAACACTGAGGAAGGTGCGTTATGGTAGGAGACAAGGGCTGGCTTTCAGCGTCTCAGGCAATGAACATCCTGCCGCGCCCGTACAAATGGGAAACGGGAAACACCCTGCCGAAGCAGTATGAGCGGATTGCCGAAAAATTGCTGCAAAAGACCGCGCGGAATGAGAAGCGCAATTCGGCTGCCCTGATGATTGCAGTCGGGGGTTTTACGCTGCTGATTGATATTATCAAGATCGTTTCCCTGCTGCTGGGCAGCGGACACAGCATCAAATCGGCTGCATTTTTCATCCTCTGGAATGCGTTTGCGGCATTTATCATATATCGGCTGTTCGATTATAAACAGATCGGGGCACTCAGCGGAGATTTGCAGTCGGGCAGCTTCCGCTGGCGCACCGGCAAACTGGATGAGATCGCAGCAGAGGTGGTCGATTACCGCGGCGGCGATGATGACCCCTCAAAGCCTGTGCTTTCCGTTTTTGCCTATGCGGACGGCGTAAAGCTCGAAAATGTGCTGTTTCACGATATGGATGTGAAATGTACTGCAAAGGATTCCTTCAAGCAGACAAAGGTGGAAATCGCGTGCAGCGGCGGGATGCAGCTCGGAGATGACATCATCATCGTGGATGCCGGCGGCAAAACGCTGATTCTGCCGCGGAATGTGGAATTTGACGAACACTGAATCTGTCAGCCGTGCAGCAAAGGAGGTGCAGCACATGAACGGCGAACTGAATCACGAGAATCTGCCGGAGGTTCTGCCGGGGCAGATGGCGTTCTTTCCGGAGGAGGAAACGCACGCCGCGCCGCAGAGAAACGGCGAACCGGTGCTGGCACGCCCGATTCCGCCGCCGGCACTGGAGCAGATCGACTCGTGGCAATACTGCATCCTCATCGGGGATGTGCTGCGCCGCTTTGACGGCGCTCTGCCGGAGGACTGGCTCTATGAGATCATCGTGAACGGCGGCAACATGAGCTATTTCCTCTATGAGGATGCCCTCGGCGCAATGCTCGAAACCGGTTCTGCGGAGCGGCATCTCAAAGACGGCACAGCGGAGATTGCGCTCACGGCAACGGGTCTGGACAGCGTGCGGCGGCTGCGGCATTATGTGCCGAAGGTCTTTCGGGATAAGGTGCATCTCGCGGCGCTGCGGTATGTTACAAGGCAGAAGGCGCTGCGCGATTTGCAGCTGACCTACGAGCCGGATGATACCGGCTGCCGCCTCTGTATGCACTGCACGGACAACGGGCAGGAGATGTTTTTCCTGCGCATCCATGCGCCCTCGCGCGATGCCGCCGAGCTGCTCGGTGAACGCATCCTGCGCAATCCTGCCGGATTTTTCGGGAAGATCGTCGATCTGGCGATGCAGAATGAGGAGATCCCCTTTGACCTGACCAATAACTGAGCAGCGATACTTTTACCGTTCATTCCCTAAGAAACGGAGATTCTGTTACAATGAAGAAACTGATTCTGATGACAATGACTGCGGCTGCCATTTGCCTGACCGCCTGCGGTGCGCCGAAAGAGGAGGCGACTGTCGTGCAGACCTATGAGGTCGTGACGGATGATGCCGTCGCAAAGAAGATGATGGAAGACTGTCAGCCCGTGACGATGGTGCAGTATTTTGAGATGAGCGACGGCACATGGAAAACCGGCGAATATACGTACAAACACCGTCTGGAGCTTCGAGGCAGGATGCCGAATGCGGCAATGGACAGCGTGTTCATCGTGCTGAGCAACCGCGATGACATCACCTTCGATCAGGCGGGCAGGTCGCTTTACAGCAGCAACAGCGCGGATCAGTTCAATCCCGCGGAGACAGTGCTGGTCGCACTGGGCTGAGCGCCGGATTTTCTGCGCAGGATGCCGAAATCATATTGACTTTTGCAGGCAGAATGTGCTATAATAAAAGCACTGTGAAATTATAAGAAAGGCGATTGAAACTATGAACCTGATGAAAAAATCCCTGACTGCGGCGTATGCGGCTGCGGTTTCTGCGGCGGCACTGTGCATGACTGCCTTTGCGGAGAGCGGTGCTTCGACCACCGGCACGGCTTCGACACCGTCTACTGCACAGCTGGTCGGCAGCATTCTGCCGTGGATCATCGGTCTGCTGCTGCTGTATCTCCTGCTGATGCGCCCGCAGCAGAAGCGCGAGAAGGAAGCACAGGCCATGCGCGAGAATGTGCGCGTCGGAGACGAAATCTGCACGGCGGGCGGCATTGTCGGCATCGTGCTGAAGGTCAATGACGACTCTGTGGTCATCGAGACCGGCGGCGAGCGCAACAAAATCCGCGTGAAGAAGTGGGCAATCCACGAGAACATCACGCAGGCAGAGGAAGCCGCTGCAAAGGAGAAGGAGCGCAAGGCTGCACGTCAGCAGGGCATCACGGCAGCGGGCATCGCACCGGATAAGGACAAGAAGAAAAAGGGCGAATAATCACGGGATTTATGCGGAAAGCAGATCGGGATGACCGGTCTGCTTTTGTGCTTTTCTGCAAATGAGGTATTGACAAAAACGGGCGAAACGTGGTATGATATAGATGCAGGAATCTGCGCAGAGGGTGCATGATGCCTGCTAATTTTGAGAGGGGGAATTTCTTATGAAATCCAAAAAGCTCGCCGCGCTCATCGCGGCAGCAGCAATGACGGCGACGTCTGTGCCGTTTGCTGCCGGCGGTACCGCGTCCGCAGCAGACTACAACTACGCCGAAGCGCTGCAAAAATCCATGTTCTTCTACGAAGTGCAGCAGTCGGGTGTGCTGCCGGAGTGGAACAATGTCCCGTGGAGAGCAGACTCTATGGTTGACGAATCCGGCAAGGACACCGATAAAGTGCCAGGCGGCTGGTACGATGCCGGCGACCACTTCAAGTTCACGCTGACCAACGCCTACTCCGTTTCGCTGCTCGCATGGGGCTATCTGGAGTATGCGGATGCCATCAAGAAGGCAGGTCTCGATGACCTCTACAAGAACAACATGAAGTTCGCAATGGACTATGTTCTTGCCTGCGACCTCGGCGGCGGCGAGATGATCGGTACGATCGGTGATTCCGGCATGGATCACAATACGTGGTGCAGCTGTGAAGTCTACCTGCGCAAGCATCACCTCAAGATGGGCGACTGGACGCGCGAATATGATACCGTCAAGAATTCGACCGTTGCGGCGCTTTCCGCAGCAGCCCTCGCACAGGGCTACCTCATCTGGAAGGATGAGAATTATCTGAAGCACGCAAAGGATCTCTTTGAGGGCGCAGATAAGATCCGCGATGCGAAGGACATCGGCAATATGTCCGGTATGTACAACACTTCCACATGGCTCGATGACTGTATGTACGCCGCCTGCTGGCTCTATAAGGCAACTGGCGACCAGAGCTATCTGGATAAGATCGAGAAGGACTATGTGCCGAATTTCCCGAAGGAAAATCAGTCCACCGACTGGAAATACACATGGGGTCTCGCATGGGATGACACCACGCAGGCTGCTGCGCTGCTCTATGCACAGCTCACCGGCAAAGAGGAGTGGGTCAAGCACATCGACAAGCACATCCGCTACTGGATGGCAACCGGCGACAGCGACCTCAAGCCCTTTGAAGGCAACATCACCAAGGACGGCCTCTCCCACCTGACCAACTGGGGCTGCCTGCGTCATGCCTGCAACACCGCATGGCTGACCAAGCTCGCCTGCGATACCATCCTCAAGGACGGCGGCAATGCCGAGAAGTACAACAAGTGGGCAGATTCGCAGGTCAATTACTGCTTCGGTGACAACGCGCTCAAGCTCTGCTATGTGCTGGGCATGGGCGACAAGAATCCGGTCGCGATCCACCACAGAACCGCATCCGGTATCCACGATGACCACTGGAATGAGCTGGGCAAGGAATCCGGCGGCGAGGACGGCTGGCAGACCGAGTATGCACATACGCTGTACGGCGCGCTGATCGGCGGCCCCAAGAGCGACGGCTCTTACGACATGACCCAGATCGGTGTTGCGAACTATGAGCAGACCGAGGTTGCAATCGACTATAACGCAGGCTACACCGCAGTCCTCTGCGCGATGCTCGATGAGAACGGCGGCAAGCCGCTCGCAGATTTCCCTGTGCAGGAAGAGCCGAAGTGGGCTGAGTGGGAAGTTGCGGCTGTGCTGAACGGCAGCGGCGACAGCTACACCGAGATCAAGATGTGGGCAATGAACCACACCGCATGGCCGACCAGAGTGCAGAAGGACATCGAAGTCCGCTATTTCTTCGACATCAGCGAGGCGCTTGAAAACGGTCTCAGTGCTGAGAACGTCACCGTTGAGGGCAAGTCTCAGCAGTATACCGCAGGCGATCAGGGCTACGCAACCGTGTCCGGCCCGCATCACTACAAGGGCAATATCTACTACGCATCCGTCAAGTTCGAGGACGGCAGAGCGATCATGCCGACCGGTCAGTCTGAGCATCGCGATGAGGTGCAGTTCCGCGTCTCCATTCCGGATGCAATCGACGGCAAGCCGACCAAGGGTGCATGGGATCCGACCAATGACCCGTCCTATGAGGGCGTTGGAAAGACGGATTCGCTGAAGTCTGCGGATGCGCTGAATGAGAACTTCGCAATGTATGTCAACGGCAATCTGGTCTGGGGTGTGGATCCCGACGGCAACAAGGGCAATTCCCAGGCCGACCTCGGTGAGACGATCACGTCCAAGACCACGACCAAGGCTACCGAGACCACGACCACCACGACCACCACAACGACGGTCACAACCACGACCACGACTGTCACGACGACCACCATTTCCTCTGAGCAGCACAACGACGGCAATTACAAGCTGGGCGATGTCAACTGCGACGGCGTTGTGGACGTCAAGGACGCGGTGTATCTCGCACGCAATGTCGGCGGCGATACCACGGCTGTCCTGAGCGATCGGGGCGCAAAGAACGCTGAGCTTGACGGCAAGGCGGGTCTGAAGCCGACAGACCTCACCACGCTGCTGCGTCTGCTGGCAAGACTCACCACGGAGGACGAAATCCTCAAGACCCTCGGCAAGTAAGCAATCCAAATTAAACGGCGCTGCACGGAGCAATCTGTGCAGCGCTCAGCTTATAGAAAAAGGTATCGCTGCACGATGATTAT
>DGVV01000173.1 GCA_002395085.1 Ruminococcus sp. UBA4275
AAAAAGAGTACGTCACCATTCCCGCAACGGGTCACGACTGGACTGAATGGGAAACTGTGCAGAACGTTTCCTGCACGGCGGAAGGCATCTTTGAACGGCATTGCCGCAACTGCGATGCGGCAGAATCCGAAAGCATCCCTGCAACCGGTCACAGCATGACGGCGTGGGAAGTGACCGCTGCACCGACCTGCACAGAGGACGGCCTGCGGGAACGGCACTGCGAAAACTGTGATCTGTCAGAATCAGAAGCCCTCTCCGCCGCCGGCCATAGCTGGGGCGAATGGGAAACTGCACTCGAAGCAACCTGCACAGAAGACGGCAAGCAAATCCGCACCTGTGGAAGCTGCGGCGAAACCGAATCTGTCACCATAACGGCAAAGGGTCACGACTGGAGTGACTGGACGCTTGACCGCGCCGCTACCTGCACAGAAGAAGGCAGAATGATCCGCACCTGCGCAAACGGCGGCGAAACCGAGTTTCTCACTACGGAGGCCATTGGCCATAAATGGAGTGACTGGACCGTCGTCCGCGCTGCTACAACCGAGGCGGAAGGACTCTCGCAGCGCACCTGCGCAAACTGCGGCGAAATCCAGACGCAGACCATCGCGAAACTCGCTGCACACGTCCATAACTGGTCTGCATGGACCGTTGATACCGCCGCAACCTGCACCACTGACGGCAAGAATGTCCGCACCTGTACTGCCTGCGGCGAAAAGGAATATGAAACCGTCTCCGCAACCGGTCACAGCTGGGGCGAATGGTCTACCGCTAAAGAGGCTTCCTGTACTGCGGAAGGTCAGAGTGTCCGCACCTGTGCAAATTGCAGCAGTAAGGAATATTTTATCATTCCGCCGACCGGCCATAAGTGGAGCGAATGGACAACTGTGCGTCCGGCAACGGTCACTGAAGCCGGCGAACGCCAGTGTACCTGCGAAAATTGCAGCGAAATCCGAAAAGAGGAAATCCCCGTTCTCAACAGCTACAAAATCACCGTTTCTGCCGGTGCCGGCGGTACAGTTTCCCCCGGCGGCGTGACCCTCGCTGAGGCAAACAGCACACTGACTGTCTCCGTGACCCCGAACGACGGCTTTGAAATTGAGACGATCACCATTGACGGCAAGGATGCTGAGAAATCCGGCAGCTATACTTTCTACAATATCACGGAAGATCACAGCCTGAACGTAACATTCCGTGAGAAACCCATCGTGCTGCCGAGAAGCTGCATCGCCATCAGCGTGACCGCTAACAGGGACATTTTTCTCAGTGACCGGACTGCATTTGAACCCGCTGATTTCACCATTGCGGCAACCATCTCCGATAACGGCGAAGTGACCCGCACGGACATCTCCGCGGACTGCAGCGCAGCAGCATCCCCCGATGCATTCAAAACCGCACAGCGCAATGCCGACGGCACATTTACCCTCAGCTTCCGCTACAGCGGTACAGATGCCGACATTGCTGCATTTGCTGCTGCAAACAGCATCACAGTGCCGGTTCTGCTGGCTGACCGCGGCGACGTTGATGCAAACAGCGAGGTCAATCTTGACGACGCCATCAGCACCCTCAAGCACTATACTTCCGGCATTCTCGGTCATCAGGAGGAGATTTCCAGACAGACCTCCGCTGCAATGGATGTCGATGAATCCGGCGACATTACGCTGGAAGATGCCATCTGCATTCTGCAATACTATTCCGCGAAACTGCGCAAGCAGACTCCGGACTGGAACACCATTCTCAAGCACTGAGTTCCTGCGGCATAACGCAAAACTCCCGAAGGCAGTCCGCTGCTTTCGGGAGTTTTCTTGTTCTCATAGTCAGAGGTCAGCCGCCATTTCCGGATGCAGCATTCTCCTGCTCCGCCATCAGCACCGAACGCAGCGCATCCCGCTCTAATTCCGGCAGATGCAGCAGCGCATCAGCATGGTAAAATGACAGCCCGCAAAAATCCGGAACCGCCTGCGCATCAGCAGCCTGCCGCGCCAATATCATGCCGGAAGTCTGCCATTCCCGCAATCCGCTCCCCGCAAATCCGTCCGTCTCTCCGACCTTGTACGCCGCAAGCCCTGCCGCCATCGCAACACTCGCCGCGCGCGGCAGCGATGCCCATTCTGCCAGTGTATCTGCATACGGACAGGTATCATTCTCATACCCGAAATATAACTGCGGCACGATCAGATCGCAGCAGCCCGGCTCTTTGCACCACTTCTCAATGTCTGCGTACAGTTCATCCCGATTCAGCGACAGATTTCCCTGCGGACTGATCGAAAAGACGGTCTCCGCATCCGCCGTATGCACCGCCGCGTACATCCGCCGTACCAGCGCTGTGATGTTCTCCCGCCGCCACTCCGCTAAATCCGTTGCCCCCGATGCAGCAAAGTCATTCATGTCCCATGCCGTCTCAACCGTCGGGTAAAAATAATCGTCAATATGGATGCCCGCCGGATGATACTGCGCAATGATCTCCCCAATGACGCCCGCCAGAAAATCCCCTGCAGCAGACGATGCCGGATTCAGGTACCATCTGCCGTCCCAGCGCGAGAGATTCAGCCGCTTCGTATTGAGGTCACGGTACCAGCCGCAGATCAGCGCGTCACTCTGCTGCGCATTCATATATTCCTCCGTTTGCAGGCGCAGCGGATTGATCCATGCGTGCAGCGCAATCTGCTCCTCCGCGCAAATCTCCGTGAAAATGCGCAGTTCATCGTGACCGTGCGCACCGGGTGCATTCGGGTAATAGGCAGACGGATAGGTACTTTCACCGAAAGCACAGACGTGTACAAACACCGTGTTGATACCGAATTCCCGCAGCTTCTTCAGATACACCCGCACCGCATTCCGGCAGACTTCTTCGTCATCTGAGGCAAACAGGGCATCGCAGGTAAAATACGGAATCCATGCCGCACAAAGCGTCTCGCTGCGCCCCTCCAGATGAAGCTGCGCAAGCGTTTGTCCCTCCGAAAGCGGCGCATCGCTCCGCTGCCGCATGGATAGCGGAATGCAAGCCGTCAGCAGCAGCGCTGACAGCATCAGCAATACAAAAATGCGTTTGGTATCGAACATGAGACAGATCTCCTTTCTCTGATCTGCCTCTATCATACCGCATCTGTCCTGCGAAATCAGTCGCAGGCGGGGAGATGGCGTGTCAATTCCGGGCGGATTCCGGTTCTGCGGCGTTTTTCGATGCAGGACAGCAAAACACCGCTGTATGCCCGATCCGGAACCGGTTCATACAGCGGTGCGCTTTTCTGCTTATTCCACGACAATTGCGCTGCTCAGCGATGTCACCTTCACGGGCTGCTTATCGCCGTCCGCAAAGTCTACCACTTCCACAAGCAGCGGATACTCCGTGCCGGATGCTGCATCCGCCGGAATATCAAAGTAAACCGTAACCAGATCACCGTCAATGGTCTCCGGCTTCGATGCCATTGTCGCAAAGGCAATCAAGTGCTGCGACTCATCCACCAGACAGGTCGTCAGCATATTCTCTGCTGCCTCGCCTACCAGATTCGTACAGACATCGCCGTCCTCCGTCTTCGGCTTGAGCGCAGGATCGTAATCCAGCCGCATTCCCATGCCCATAAAGCCCGGATTGTTCCAGAGATGCAGTGTGACCGGCACTGCCTGCTCGCCTGCCTTCGCCTTCACCTTCTGCTGAATGCCGATCGTCGTTTTGCTGCCGATCTTCTGTTCCTCTGCGGCGGTCGTCTTCGCCGCCGTGCTGCCGGCATCCGAACCGGATTCTGCGGCGGTACTCTGTGCGGAATTGCCCGCCTCCGTAACGGCTGCCGCATCCGATGCCGTCGTCGCTGTGCTGCCTGCTGCGGTTTTCTCAGCAGATGTATCCGTTTCCTGCGCACCCGCTGCCGCCGTCACCTCGGCTGCCGTTGTGGTACTGATGCTTTCCTGCAAACCCTGCTGACTGTTTTCAGCCGCAGTACCGCAGCCCGTGCATACACCTGCCAGCAGCAGGCCCGCTATCAATGCAATCGTTTTTTTCATGCTGTTTCCTCCTTGTTATGAAGCGCTGCATACTGCACATTCTCCAGATGCGTATGCAGCGGTAAGGGTTTCAGTGATACCACTGTCATGCGCGGCTCACGCGCTGCAAGCCGCAGCAAATCTTCCTCTGCCCGCGATACAATCACCAGAATCGACGCCGCACTGTCCTCTGCCATCATCCGCCGCAGCAATCGCCGGAACGGATACGAGACCGTTCCCTCCATTGCCGCCAGCATCCGCAGCAGACGCAGCTTCTCATCTGCACCTGACGCAAAAGCAGTCTCCGCGGGCAAGCCGTTAATTTCAGTATTCGCAAGAAACCGCACCGGTATCCTTGCTTCGACACAGCGCGCCAGATACGATGCACTCAGCCGGATCGCATCCTCATGCAATGCCAGATCTGACACCTGCGCAATGTCTGTTTCGCGTGTTTCCATCCGCAGCAGCACCGTCAGACTCGGCGCAGAAGTCTCCTGAAACTGCCGCACCATCGGTTCGCCCGCCCGCGCCGAAGCACTCCAGCAGATGTCGCGCACGGGATCACCGTCTGCATACTGCCGGATTCCGCAGAATGCAAACCTGTCCGGTATCAGCGTCCGCCTGCGCAGCACATCGCCTGTAAGCTGATCCGGAAATTCACGTATCTGCGGCGTATCAACCGTTGCCGGCAATACCGTGATCTGCGCAAACGCTCCCGGATATGCCCGCGACTGTTCCGCGGACGCAAACAGATCATTCAGCACAATCACCGCGTGCGAAACCGTGAAGATCCCGCGCTTTGTACAGCGCACCTGCCATTTGCGCGCAATGCGGCGGTACGGAAATAAACAGAAATAGCTCGATACAAACCGTGTTTCTCCGGATACCGCGGACTGATCCGCTGCAAGCTCCAGCGCAGAATGCGTAGTCAGCTCCGCCTTAACCCACGGCAGCGGGAGCAGTTTACTGCTGCAAATAGTTTCGGTCAGCGTGACCGTCTCCCCCTCCGTGACCTCATCTGCATCAAAAGCAAGCGAATACGTGAGATTTGTGAAGCCGAAACGGTCGATCAGCAACTGCGAGAGCAGCACAGCCGCTGCGACGCATATCAGCAGAATCAGCAGAATCATGACTTTTTGACCGGCACACTCCCAAGCAGCTCCGCCGCTAAGCGGTCTGCCGCTTCGGAATCGCCCGTGAAAGAACCGGAAGCCTGCAAGCGATGCGCACAGACCGCCGGAAAGACTGCCTTCACATCATCCGGCAGCAGATGATCCCGCGCTTCCAGCAGCGCATATCCCTGTGCCGCCCGCCGCAAAGCCAGTACCGCACGGGTACTCAGACCGTAGCGGATCTTCGGATGCACCCGGCTTGCTTCAGCCAGATCCAGAATGTAATCCAGCACCGCCTCCGAGGCACGAACCGTCCTGACCGTCTCCTGTGCCGCAAGCAGTTCCTCCGGCGACGTAACCGCCTGCACTGCATCCAGCGGATCCGTCACCGTTCGCTCCGTCAGTACCGCAAGCTCATCTGCACGGCTCGGCTTGCCCATCCGCAGCCGCATAAAAAAGCGGTCAAGCTGTGCCTCCGGCAGCGGGAATGTTCCCTGCAATTCGATCGGATTCTGCGTCGCGATCACGAAAAACGGTGCCGGCAATGCGTAGTCTTTGCCGCCGCAGGTCACCTGATATTCCGCCATGCACTCCAGCAAGCCTGCCTGCGAACGCGGTGCCATACGGTTGATTTCATCCGCAAGCAGCAGATTCGTGAAAACAGGTCCTTGCCGGAAGGTCATCACACGCGAACCGTCCGGCTGCTGCGCCAGCATCTCAAAGCCTGTGAGGTCTGCCGGCATCAGATCCGGTGTACACTGGATGCGCTTGCAGTCGCAGGCAGTCGCCTTCGCAATCGCTTTCACAAGCGTAGTTTTGCCCGTTCCGGGGAGGTCTTCGAGCAAAACATGACCGCCGCAGAGCAGTGCGGCAGTCAGCAGGCGGATCGCTTCATCTGCACCCCGCACAACGCCGGTTGCTGCTTCCGAAATACGCCGGGCGATGCTGCCCGCTTCCTCTATGCTAAGTACGCTGGATGTCTTCATGTTAAACCTCCGTTTTCTCGTGATCTAATACAATAGTATACCATGAACACGCTGTTTTGTCAAATCACACAAAAGCTGTCTCCGGTTTCTTTTTGGAGTATCTTGCGTTTCACACGTTTTTATTGCATAATGCACAATCAACATGACTTTGCTTTAGACAGTTTGTGCAATTCAAAAGTGATAGAATTATGAAATATTCAATTTTTGTTCATATAATATTAACTTTTTGTTCATATCATGATTTGTATTATACGTTATAATGAATATGCCGGTTCTTTCCGGTCCAAAAATAATGAGGGTATTTTTGGAAAACTTTTATCTTCATGAGAGGGGAAATTCCACATGAAAAAGCAAATGCTCCAGCGAGTGAGTGCGGTCTGCACCAGCGCCGTACTCTCGCTCGGCACGCTCGGTCTGTTCGGCGGCAGCACGCCGACAGCATCGGCTGCCGATGACAACTACGCAAAGCTCCTGCAGTACAGCCTGTACTTCTATGACTGCAATATGTGCGGTCAGAATTCCGACTGTGCGGTGCAGTGGCGCGGCGCGTGCCACACCTCCGATGAGGTCAAGGGCGGCTATCACGATGCCGGTGACCACGTCATGTTCGGCGGCCCGCAGGGCTTTACCGCATCTACCATCGGCTGGGCTTACTATGAGTTCAAGGATGCGTTCGATGCTACCGGTCAGTCCGGTCACTTCAAGACTGTTTCCAAGCACTTCACCGATTTCTTCAAGGCTGCTACCCAGATGAGCGGCGGCAGTGTCTCCAAGTTCCTGTATCAGAAGGGCGACGGCGTTGAGGATCACGATTACTGGGGCGCACCGGAGCAGCAGAACGGCAGCAGAAAGATGTTCTGGAGCGATCAGGATCCCGCTTCCGATGTCGCGGCTGAGTATGCAGCAGCACTCGCTCTCGATTACCTCAATTTCGGTGACACGCAGTCGCTGGATTACGCAAAGGCACTCTATAAGTATTCCACCCAGTACAACCAGCCCGCAAGAAAGGGTCTGGAAAACTGGAGAGACGGCAGCTGGTTCTATAAGAACGGTGACTGCACCGACGAGCAGGCATGGGCTGCCGGCTGGCTCTATCTCGCCACCAAGGACGAGTACTACAAGTCTGAGTGTGCAAGCAAGCAGAAGCAGTACCTCGGCTGGGTTCACGGCTGGGAGACGGTTGCAACCGGTGCTGCCTGCGTCTATGCAGAGATCACCGGCGACTGGAGCAGCGTCAACAGCTACATCGGCAGCGTTGCGAACGGCAACGGCTACTTCTTCCTCGATAAGTGGGGCAGCGCAAGACTCAACTGCTCGATGCAGTTTACGGCACTGGTCGCTACCAAGCACTCCAATGCGGATTACTCGAACTGGGTCAAGGGTCAGATGAACTATATCCTCGGTCAGAATCCGGCGAATACCTGCTTCGTGACCGGCTATGCCAGCAACTCTGCGAAGAATGCGCACCACAGAGCAGCATCCGGCTATAACAGCTATGATGAGCTCGGCAACAATACCGGCTACAGCTCCAATGGCCATGTGCTGGTCGGCGCTCTGGTCGGCGGCCCCTCTGATGCAGGCGGCACCTATCAGGATGTCATCTCCGACTATGTCTGCAACGAAGTCGCTCTTGACTACAACGCAGGTCTCGTCGGTGCAGCAGCAGGTCTGTACTCCATCTATAAGACCGGTAAGGCAGAAAGCTCTATTGCCGGCGTGAACGTCAACAACAGCGAGATCGTTACCACCCCGACGCAGGATTCCCACATCACCACGACGACCACGCAGAGCAGCCACAATTATCAGCAGACCACTACAACCGTTTCCACCAACAACAACCAGAACGGCAACGGCAAGTACACCCTGTCTGTCAACAAGGCTTACAACTACGACGAGATCCAGGCACTTCCGGATGACGAGCGCATGATCGGCTTCAAGTACGAAGACTTCGGTCTGAAGCCCGGCTCCAGCGAGAAGATCAGCAAGGTTGAGATCAAGCTCTCCGCAAACGGCAACCTCGGCAAGTGGGTCGGCGCATTCGGTACTTCTACCACCGACGCTGCAAACGGCTACTGGGCAATGAGCAAGGACAACACCATCTCCCTCAACGGCAACAGCGATGTTGTTACCTGGGACGTGCCGTCTGATATTGCAAGCATCATCCAGTACGGTTACGGCGGCGAACTCAAGTTCGGCGTCTGGTGGATCGACTGCAAGGACTTCAAGATTGACAGCGTGACACTCTACACCGACGGCACTGCTACATCTTCCGAGAAGAAGACCACCACGACTACAACGACCACTACGACTACGACCACCACTACTACCACTACCACGACGACCACCACTACTACCACCACGACCACCAGCACCAATTATGATCCGCAGCCCTCTACGCTCCGCGGCGATGTCAATGAGGACGGCGTGGTCGATATTAAGGACGCTGTTATGCTCGCAAGATTCGTTGGCGGCGATACCGCTTCCGGTGTCACCGACGGCGGTATTCGCAATGCTGACTGCGACGGCATTACCGGCGTCGATCCCAGAGATCTGACCACACTGCTCAGATTCCTGGCACATCTCATCCGGAGCCTGTAATGACTTTCTCGGATGTGACTTAATTTCACGATACGAAACACGGGTACAGCCGCTTTTGGGCTGTATCCGCGTTCGTGTATAAAAAATCCGGTCATTTTTCCGGATTTGCTGCCCTTGTTCGGGTGAAAAAAGGAGGAGTTATTATGAAAAAAACAAAAACCAGACGTCTGCTCGCCGGCACGGTCGGCGCGGTGATGCTCGCAACCTGCGCCGCTTCATTCGGCGCTCTGCCTGCTGCCGCCGAAGACGCCAACTACGGCAAAGCCCTCGCACTTTCGCTGTATATGTTCGACAGCAATGCGTGCGGCAAAGGCATCAAGGACGGGCCGCTAACCTGGCGCGCTGACTGCCACACCTACGACGATTCCGCAGCGGTCGGCAGTCTCGACGGCGGACTGAAATCCATTGTCGATCCCGACGGCGACGGCAAGGTCGATGTCGAGGGCGGCTATCACGATGCAGGTGACCACATCAAGTTCAACCTCACCATCGGCTTCGGTATGAACAGCCTCGTCATGTCTGAGTACCTTAACCCCGGCGTCTACAAAAAGGCTGGCTGCTACGATCACCTCGTCTACATCCTGCGCCGCGGCTGCGATTATCTCATGAAAACCACGTTCCTCAACGATTCCGGTGAGGTCGCTGCGATCGCACACGTTGTTGCGGAAGGCGGCACGGACCACGCCTACTGGTCGGCACCGGAAGTTCAGACCTATGAACGCCCTATCTTCTGGCTGACTGCTTCCAGCAATAATTCCGCTGTCTGCGGCGAAATGTCTGCGGCACTCGGCGGCATGGCATGGCTGATGAAGGATTCCGACCCCGCATACAGCGCAAAATGCCTCAAATATGCGAAGGCGCTCGAAGCATTCGGCAAGAAAAATGTCGGCAATGAAACCGGCGGTCTCGGCGGATTCTACTCTACCAGCGCAATGTATCAGGATGAAATCGCTATGGCAGATGCGTGGCTGTTCATCAACGGCGAAGGCGAAAAGCCTTCCTATCAGCCCAATAACGGCGACTACGGCGGGATCGGTGACTGGGACAAGTATCAGTGGGACAAGGTCTGGCAGGGCTTCTCCGCGCTGATGTATAAGGCTACCGGCGATCAGGTCTACTTCAATGAGCTGAAGTATGAGCATGAGAAAAACGGTCTCAGCTCCTCCAGCTACAAAAAGGACGCCGGCTGGGGCAACTCCCGCTATAACTGCGCACTCCAGATGACTGCACTCTCCCTCGCGGGCGACGACAAGGATTCTGAATACGCCAAAGCCGCAAAATATCAGATGGACTATATCCTCGGCGGCAACGGTTCAAAGTATTGCTACCTCATCGGCTATCAGGCTCCGTGGCCGACCAAGATCCACCACCGCGCCGCAAACCCCGGCGACGGTACGCAGACCGCTGACTCCAATATGGATGCAAAGTACACCAACTACGGTCTGCTTGTCGGCGGCGAAAACGGCAGCGGCTATGCAGATCAGACCAATAAGTATGAATACACCGAAGGCGCACTCGATTACAACGGCTGCTTCGCGCTCGCCTGCGCCGGTCTCTACAGACTCTACGGCGGCGATGCCTCTGCGGTCAAGGAGATTGAATCTAGCGCCTCTGAAATCAACGATTCGTTTGTCTTTGGCAACAATGACGCTGTGACCACCACGACTACAACTGTCACTACGACAACGACAACCGTTACCACAACGACTACGACCGTCACCACGACGACCTCTACCGTCTCCACCACGTCTACTACCCCGACCGATACCACCAAGCCAATCGGCAAATATCGCGCGGGCGACATCAATGAGGACGGCGTTGTCGATGTCAAGGATGCTGTCATGATGGCGCGTGTCGTAGGCGGCGATACCTCCGCTGCAAATGAAGTGAGCGATCAGGGTATGCTGAACGCGAACATCGACGGCAATGCCGGTTTGCAGCCCGGCGATCTCACCAAGCTGCTGCGTGTCCTCGCCAGACTCGAAAGTCTCTGATCCTCTGACACAACACTCTCGCGCAAATCACGCGATCGCGCATGGCTTGTCCATGCGCGATTGCCTGTGTATGAAAGGAGCTAATGTATGAAAAAATGCATCGCTTTCGCCGCAGCACTTATCCTGCTGACTGCTTCCGGCTGTGGCAGCAATCCCGCGGAATTCACACCTGCGGAAACTGCACAGGTTACTTCTGCTGCCGAAACAGAAACGACTGCTGCCGCCGAAACAACCTTCCGGACAACCGAAACAACCACCGAATCCACCGCTGCCGAAACAACCGAAACAACATCCGCTGCGCCGGATACCAGTGCCGAAGATACCCTGACCTTCCAGCTTCTCCAAAAAATCGAAACCTGGGATAAGGGTCATGTTCTCGTCAATTTCGGTGTCGAACAGGACGGGATCAGCACAACCGTCAGCCTGACGCAGATGGGCAAGAAAAACCATTTCAAAATGAAACTCGTTTCCTTTGAAATGGAAATGTGCAGCGACGGTGAAAAGGTCTGGATGCTTGACAACCGCCGCAAAACGTACAGCGAAGAAAAGGTCGGTGCGGAAGTCGGTGCGGATGAAATGGCTCCCGAAAATGCGCTCGAAGAAGCTTCTATGGGCAGATTCCTCGGCTCAGGTAAAGATACCTATAACGGAAAAGAATGTACCTATGAGGATTTTAAGCTCAAAGACGAAACAAAGGATCAGACCATGCGCTTCTTCTACGATGCTGACGGCAATGTTCTCGGCGCAAAAATTACTGATGCCGATACGGGCGAATACTTCATGAACTACAGTGTCGAATTCACCGAAAATACAGATGAATCGCCGTTCCGTCTGCCGGAAGGCTATACCGAAATCACAACCGACGAAATGAGTCAGCAGATCATGAACGATATGTTTGAAATGCTGGCGGAGCTGATGGGGGCTGCGGAAGCAAATGAGTAAATCAGATCAGCCGAAGAATCAGAAAGCAGCGGCTGCATGGCGGCGCGCCGGCGTTTGGATGACCGCCCTGCTCCTGCTCGCCGGTCTCAGCTACGGCGCGAATAACCGGCTCACTGTCACGGAATATACCATTGAGTCGGCGGAACTGCCCCTCGGTCTCGACGGATACCGCATCGTGCAGCTCTCTGATCTCCACAACAAGGTTTTCGGAAATGAGAACGCGCCCCTCCTCGAACGGGTGCGCGCCCTGCATCCCGATATGATTGTGGTCACGGGCGATGTCATTGACTCGACAACCCATACCAATTATGATCAGGCGCTGCTCTTTATGAAGCAGATGCCCGAAATTGCCCCGACCTACTACGTCACGGGCAACCATGAACACCGGCTCGATAAGGACGAATTTCAGGCGTTCTGGGATCAGTCCCTCGAACTCGGCGTTCACTGTCTCAACAACGAAACTGTGCAGGAAGGCAAGCCTGAACGCGGTCAGACTTTTACACTCATCGGCATGGATGACTATTCCCTGCAGGCAAATGTTCTCGGCACACTCGTCTCTGAGGCACAGGACGATTTTACGATCCTGCTTGCCCATGAACCCCAGTTTTTCCACGATTATTACGCGGAGACAGGCGTGGATCTCGTTCTCAGCGGACACGCACACGGCGGTCAGTGGCGCATTCCGTTCATCGGACAGGGAATCTATGCGCCTGATCAGGGCCTGATGCCCAAACTGACAGCAGGCATCGTGCAGGAACAGGATTCCACTATGATTATCAGCCGCGGGCTTGGCAACAGCGCCTTTCCGCTGCGGGTATTCAATCATCCGGAGATTGTCAGCGTGACGCTTCGGGCTGCAAACGGGAGCTGACCTATGCGCATCGCTCTGATTCTGACCGGCGGCACGATCTGCTGCCGGACCGCCTCCGACGGCGCAAGACGCAGCGACGTCGGGACGGCACAGACCGTTTTAGAACAACATTACCGCAGCGCAAATCCATTTAGCAGCGTCGTTTTTGAGGTTCATGCCCCGCTGAACCGCCTGAGCGAGGACCTCACGCCCGATGATTGGTGCGCCCTCCTGCGTACCATCGCATCGCTCGATTTTTCTCAGCTCGACGGCATCATCATCGCGCACGGTACAGATACCCTCGAACAAACTGCCGGAATGCTCACCGCTGCACTCAGCGGACTCACGCTGCCGGTCATTCTCGTTTCTGCCATTGCGCCGCTGGATGATCCCATGACAAACGGGCATATCAACTTTGAAGCTGCTGTCCGGCTGATTTGCCGCAGACTGAATTCCGGTGTCTGGGCGGTCTATGCCAACAGCGACGGCGAGGTCTATCTTCACCGCGGATTTGAACTGCTCACCTGCCAGTGGGGTTCGCCCGATTTCTTCAGCGCATCTATGCGGACAGTCGATGCCGTTCTGGACAGTGAACCGCTTACATTCCAGAAAAAAACAGCCCTCGATGCACAGGCGCTGCGCGAGGCAGCTTCCCATGCTCCGGAGCTGTGTCTGCTGCATCCCTATAACGGGCTGCGTTATGATAAAATTGCGCTGGACGGCGTACAGGCAATTGTTCACGGAACATACCATTCCGAGACAGCAAATGCCTCACGCTATTCGCCCTACGGTGTACAGTCGCTGCTGCTGCGCTGTCAGCAGGCTGGCATCCCGATGTTTCTCGCGCCCTGCCGTGTGCAGCATCAGGATTACGGCTCAAGCTTCGATCTCGTTCAGGCGGGCGCAATTCCGCTGGAAAATATGCTGCTCCCCTTTGCCTACGGCGCAGTCTGGACCGGATGCCTGTTCGGGCTGCACGGCGAGATACTCGTCAGCCGCGTGCGACAGCTTCGTCAGTCGCTGGAAAGCCAGCTCTTTCGCTGTTTCATGTAAATTGACCGCACCTGCGACAGAAAGAGATGCACCGCCGGCATTTTGAAATCCATGTATGTCCACGGAAACGGATTCCAGCCGCCGCGTGCGTAAAACAGGGTCAGTTCGGCGTAAATGCCGTCGTGCAGCGGGATGCGGTGTCCGGCATTTTTCGTTGTCGCAAGGGACAATCTGCCTGCGCTCACAAAGCCCGGATCCAGATTGATCTGCCTGCCGCCGCTGACCGCAGTCTCCTGCTCTGTGGCATTCGTGAAGATCTTGATTGCAGCAAGTTCCGCAGGATCACGGCATTCTGAAAATGAAACAATCTTGCGATAAACCCTGCCACCCATTTCCCCGTCGTAATACGGAGAAATGTCTGAAAAACAATACGGCAGGGATGTCAGATCCGTTTCGCCGTATGCCGCCCGCAGCTTCGCAAGCGCCGCCTCCGCGTCCGCTTCATCCGTGTATAAAATCGCGCAAATAAGCTTCTCAGGCTCAAAATTCTTCGCTTTTCCCATGTAAATCTCCCTTCCGGTTGCTTCCATTATGATAGCACAAGCGGCGGGGAAAGTCAAGAGGTGCTGACCATGAAACTCTACGAAAAAGCTGTGCTGATCTGCGACGCACTGGATGCGCTCTATCCCGATGCTGTCTGCTCGCTGCAATACGAAAAGCCCTATGAGCTGATGATCGCGACGCGGCTCTCTGCGCAGTGTACCGATGCGCGCGTCAATCAGGTCACACCGGCGCTTTTTGCGCAGTTTCCGACGCTCGAATCTTTCGCAGATGCGGATATTTCCGCGCTCGAAGAAGCCGTGAAACCCTGCGGATTCTACCGCGCAAAAGCAAAGAGCATCAAGGAAATGTGTATGCGTGTGCGCGATGTCTACGGCGGCGTCGTGCCGGATAATATGGACGATCTCCTCACGCTCTCCGGCATCGGGCGCAAAACCGCCAATCTCCTGCTCGGAGATGTCTACGGCAAGCCCGCCGTTGTCACCGATACCCACTGCATCCGCATCTGCGGCAGACTCGGCCTCACGAAACGTCATGCGCCGGAACAGGTTGAGGAGGATCTGCGCAAAGTCCTCCCGCCCGACCGTTCCAACCGCTTCTGCCATCAGATGGTGCTGTTCGGCCGCGATACCTGCCGCGCCCGTAATCCCCTGTGCAGCGGCTGTCCGCTGGCGCAATGGTGTGTCGATCCCGCTTTTACCAAAATCCCCAAAAAGTAAAAAACACCGCTGCAAACCTGCAAAAAATTTCAAAAAGGTCTTGACAAACCAATTTTTTTGTGATATAATCCGAAATATAGGCAATGAGGAAGACACGCATAAATTTGCCAATGCGTTCAGAGAGCCGGCGGTTGGTGTGAGCCGGTCGTATGCAAATCCATGTATCCCTTCTGAGCCGGAACGCTGAAACAGCAGATCCAGTAAGCGTTCCCGTGAGTCTGCGTGAAAGAATAGGGCTTGTCAGAGCCTGAAAGCGGCGATGTGCAATAGCACGCGCAATTTGAGTGGTACCGCGGGTACATCGGAACGATGACTCGTCTCAAAGTCTTTTGCTTTGGGACGGGTTTTTATTATTTTATAAGGAGAATTGCTATGGCAGATCAAATGCAGATGAAGAATGCTGAAAGCCGCATCCATGAGGTCGCTGAACGTATCAGCAGACTGCGTGAGGATTTCGGTCTCAGCACTGATGAAATGGCAGCGCAGACGGGCTTCAGTGTGGAGGAGTACCGCGCGTTTGAATCCGGAGAAATTGATTTCACCTTCAATTTCCTCTATAAGTGCGCAAATGTCCTACACGTTGACATCAATGAACTGCTGGAAGGCAGCTCCCCTGAACTCAGCGGCTATACCGTCACGCGCAGAGGCGAGGGTGTCAAGATCGTCCGCAGAGAAGGTTTCCAGTATAATCAGCTCGCTTCCAAATTCAAGAATAAAACAATGGAGCCTTTCCATGTCGTCATCCCCTACTCCGAGGAGGCGCTCTCCAAGCCGCTTCACCTCGGCAGCCATGCCGGTCAGGAGATGGATATTGTCATCAAGGGTACGCTGCGCATGATCGTCGGTTCGCATACCGAGATTCTCCATGAGGGCGACTGCATTTACTATGACAGCTCCATGCCCCACGATGAGATCGCACTCGGCGGCGAGGACTGTGAAATCTATGCGTTTGTTATGGCGCCCCACGGCAACGGCGTCTCTGAATACAAGGAACACGTTGTGGAGTACCACACCACTAATGTCGATAAGGCGGGTCTTTCCCGTCCGGTCGCTGAGAAATTCGTTACCTGCGAAACCGACAGCGAAGGAATCCTCTCCGGTGTTCATTTCCAGCATCAGGACGAATTCAACTTCGCTTACGATATTGTCGATGCGATGGCAGAGAAATGTCCCGATAAAACGGCAATGATCTATGTCGATGTCAACCACAAGGAGCGCAGATTCACCTTCAAGGACATCAAGAAGTATTCCTGCCAGACCGCAAACTATTTTAAGTCGCTCGGCATTAAGAAGGGTGACCGCGTGATGCTCGTGCTGAAGCGCCACTATCAGTTCTGGTTCTCCATCATTGCCCTGCACCGCATCGGCGCACTCGTGATCCCCGCTTCCAATATGCTCAAGAAGCACGATTTTGAGTACCGCTTCAATTCCGCACAAGTCTCTGCAATCGTCGCAACCGCAGACGGCGATGTCGCAAATGAGGTCGATCTCGCCTGTGCTGTCTCCCCGTCGCTCAAAACAAAGGTTCTGGTCAACGGACAGCGCGAGGGCTGGCATGACTTCAATGCCGAACTGCCTGCCTACAGCACCCACTTCCCGCGCACCGAGGAGACTCCCTGCGGCAAAGAGCCGATGCTCATTTTCTTCAGCTCCGGTACTTCCGGCAACCCCAAGCTCGTTCTGCACAGCTATCAGTATCCGCTCGGTCACTATGTCACCGCACGCTACTGGCAGAACGCTGACCCGAACGGTCTGCACTTCACCATCTCCGATACCGGCTGGGGCAAGGCGCTCTGGGGCAAGCTGTACGGTCAGTGGATGTGCGAATCGGCAGTCTTCGTTTATGACTTTGACCGCTTCCATGCAGATGACATCCTCCCGATGTTCAAGAAGTATCATGTCACTTCCTTCTGCGCACCTCCGACCATGTACCGCTTCTTCATCAAGGAGGATCTCGGCAGATATGATCTCTCCTCGCTGAAATATGCCTGCATCGCCGGTGAAGCTCTGAATCCGGAAGTGTTCTACCAGTTCCAGCGTGCAACCGGTCTCAAGCTGATGGAAGGTTTCGGTCAGACGGAAACCACCCTCTCCATCGCGAATGTGGTCGGTATGGAGCCGAAGCCCGGCAGCATGGGCAGACCGAATCCGCAGTATGATGTGCAGGTGCTGCTGCCTGACGGCACACCCGCTGCTGTCGGTGAAACCGGCGAAATCTGCATCAAGCTCAAGCCCGAAGGCGTCCCCGGCCTCGCACTCTGTTACTACGGCGATGAGGAAACCACTGCCGAAACATGGCGCGACGGCTACTATCATACCGGCGATACTGCATGGGTCGATGAGGACGGCTATTTCTGGTACGTCGGCAGAGTCGATGACGTCATCAAGTCCTCCGGCTACCGCATCGGACCGTTCGAGATTGAGAGTGTTCTCATGGAACTCCCCTATGTCCTGGAATGCGCTGTCACCGGCGTCCCCGATGAGATCCGCGGTCAGGTCGTCAAGGCAACCATCGTGCTGACCAAGGGCACTGTCCCCTCCGATCAGCTCGTCAAGGATATTCAGGAGTATGTCAAGAAGGGTACTGCGCCGTATAAGTATCCGCGTGTCGTCGAGTTCGTCGAGGAACTGCCCAAGACCGTCGGCAGCGGCAAGATCCGCCGTGCTGCGATCCGCGAAATGGACAAGGCGAAGTACGCACAGAAGTAATCGCTGCACGATCATTCCACAGCTTACAGAAATGCCCCGAAGCACTGCGCTTCGGGGCATTCAGTTTCATCACTCCTTGACGCCGCCTGTTTCCGGCGTCATGAAGCGCTGCGCGGCAAAGTACACCGCAATCTGCGGCAGCATCGCAATGCAGCAGACCGCCAGCACACGATTCCACGCAAAACCGCTGTCTGCGTCCATCGAGAGCTTTACAAAAACCGAAAGCGGATACCGCGACGGTGTGCGCACATACAGCAGCGGCCCCATGTAATCGTTCACCGTCCATAAAAGCTGCAAGACCCCGCACGAAATCAGCACCGGACGAAGCTGCGGTACAAGCACATACCAGAGCGTTTGCAGCGAATTGCAGCCGTCCAGACGCGATGCATCATCGTAGCTGCGCGGGATGCTGCGGATGAACTGCATCAGCATCACCACCAGAACAGTTTCCCCCGCCAGCGCCGCCGGTACAATCAGCGGCAGATAATGCGGCGAATCAATCCAGCCAAGACGGTTGAACAGCAGATACTGCGGCACATACAGCACTGTCTGCGGCAGGAAAACCGTCGAGAACAGCAGTGCCGTCAGCAGACGCCTGCCTGCAAACTGAAACCGCGCAAATCCGTATGCCGTCAGCGTAATCGAAACCAGCGTCAGCAGCACTTTTGGAATCGCAAGCAGATACGTATTTTTCATTGCAGCAAGCAGATTGATCTGCCCGCCGTATGCCTTCCATACCGCCGCCCAGCCGTCTGTTACAGGATGCTGCGGGAGAATCCCCGCTGAGGAAAACAATTCCGTATTTGTACGGAACGTCGCGCCGATCAGCCACAGCAGCGGGTAAATCATCATCGCCGCACCTGCCGTCAGGATCAGAAACCGCAGGAGTTTCGCGTGTTTTTGTTTCATCACGTCTCCTCCTCATCCGGCAGAAAGACCAGCTTTTTCCGCAGCAGCAGGAATAATCCGCTGCATACCGCGGAAATCAGAAACAGCACCCACGCCAGCGCACTCGCATAACCCATCTCGTTTGCCGTGAAAGCACTCCGGTAAAGCAGCAGCGACAGCAGCGTCGTGCCGCCACGCGGGCCGCCGTCTGTAATCACAAACGGCGCACTGAATTCCTGAAGCGCAGCACAGAATGCCAGCATTGCATTGTAATACAGCACCGGCGAGATCATCGGCAGCCGCACCCGCACCAGACATTGCCACGCATTCGCGCCGTCCAGATATGCAGCATCCGTCAGATCCTGCGGAATCTCCCGCAATGCCGCCAGAAACATCAGCATCGGAGAACCGAATTCCCATACACGCAGCAAAATAATCACCCAGAGTGCAGCATCCGGCTCTGCCAGCCACGATATTTCCGGCAGATGTACCGCCGCCAGCAGCGCATTCACCGTGCCGTGATCGCGGAACATAGCCTTCCACAAGACCGATGCCGCCACCGATCCGCCGAGGATTGACGGAAGATAGTACAGTGTCCGGTAAATGCGGATGCCGCGGAGCTGTTTTGTCAGCAGCAGCGCCGCCGCCAGTGCCGTCAGCAGCTTCAGCGGCACGGAGATCAGCGCGAATTTCAGCGTCAGCCATACCGCGCGCAGAACTTCCCCGTCCGTAAAAATGCGCGCATAGTTCATCGTACCGACCGTATGCACCCCGCGGAACAAGTGGAAATCCGTGAAGCCGCAGCAGAATGAATACAGCATCGGGAACGCCTGAAACACCAGAAATCCCAGCAGCCACGGCATAATATACAGGATGTGCCGGTTCCTGTACCAGAAGCCGGCACGTTTATTTTTTCCTTGCATCCGATCATCCTCTTGCCTTGCTGATCGCGCACTGAGAACGCAGACGCACCGCCTCTGCCATCATCAGAACGCCCACACCCTTCGGGTCATCGCTGACAACCGGTTCAGACAGATAATACGCCGTGCTGCCGTCGCGCCCTTCCGCGCCGCCCAGTCCAGCGGAACGACAGATACCGCACAGCACCGTTCCGGATGCCGTTTCGCACAGCTTCTCCCGCTTGACCGTTTCCAGCATCGCAAGTCCCGTCTCAAAGCAGTCATCCGGTAGCATCCGCAGTTCTGCACCGCGCATCAGTGCATACGCCGTCATCAGATTGCCCGATGTCTCCGTGTAATTCTCTGCAAGCGAGGGTCGGTCGATCACCTGACACAGCAAGCCATCCGGTCTGCGGTACAGCAGCAGCGCACTGACTGCATCGCGCAGAATCGCCCCCAGATGATTCCGAAGCTGTTCCTGTTCAGGCGGCAGCACCGCAGCCGTATCGCAGAGTGCCATCAGAAACCAGCCTTCCCCGCGCAGCCAGAAGGACTGCGACAAGCCCGTATCCGGATTCGCCCAGCGCTGTGTACGGGATTCGTCCAGCGCATGATAGTACAGACCTGTCTTCGCATCCCGCAGATGCTTCTCCAGATACGTGAACCAGCGCCCGATTTCTTCACAGATTCTGACATCGCCGCACTGTGCCGCATACTCAGCAAAGAACGGTGCGGTCATATACACGCCGTCAATCCAGACCTGCTGCGGATAGATTCCCTTGTGCCAGGGCATTCCGCTCTCTGTGCGCGGATGCGCCGTGATCTGCGATGCCTGCCAGCGGATTGCCTTCTCATACCGCGGATCATGCGTCAGTTCCTTCGCAAAAAACAGCGATCTGCCGCTGTTGAAGCTGTCCAGACAGTGCTTTCCCGTCAGATAACTCGGAATCGTGCCGTCCGGCTTCACGCGCATCGTGAGATAATCCAGCACAAAGTCTGCATACAATGTCTCACCGGTCGCCGCATACATCTGCCGGCATCCGGTCAATACACAGCCGTCCTCATAGTTCCAGTAGGACTTGAACGGACGATACTGTGCAAGAAACCGCTGGAAATATTGTTTTGTCATGGCTTTTCTCCGGCAAGGGCAGCCTGAATTCCGGCATACAGCCGTTCTGCACCTTGGGAAACCGTATAATCACCATAGCTCAGTCCGGTAAAAACATCTTCGTAGACGCCGCCGCTGCCCTTCAGCGATGCCCGCTCAAATGCGGGATCAATCCGCAGTGTGACCCATGCATTCATGCAGTCGTAGGCGTCTGCGGCGAGATCTGACAGCAAGCCTGCCGATTCGCAGATGTCGTATGCGGTATGACTGAGCGGCACACCGCGTTCTGTTCCAAGCAGCCTGACCGCTTCCGGATCATGCAGCAGATAGCCGATCAGCTCGGCACATTCCGCCGGATGCTCCGTATGCTTCGAGATCGCAAGCCCCAATGCGATCTTTGAAAAGCCGCCGTGATAATCTCCAAGATCTGTGAAATACTGCCCCACAGCCAGCTCCTGCGATTCGCTGAGCGAATCCACAAATTTACCTGCTGCGGAGTCCCATTCGTAGATGCCGGCATATTTGCCGGTAATCCAGTTTTCGTCTTTGTCAAAGCTGTCTGCGCCGCCGCCCGCAATCTGCTTCAGCGGCGGTATAACGTGCTGTGCTTCCATCTGCGCGATGACACCCAGACCCTCTGCAAGCTCCTCCTGCGTATATTGCAGCGCGCCGTCTGTGACCCATTCCCGCCCGTGCCGGCATTGCAGCAGGTAGACCAGAAACAGCATCCGGTCATACCAGCCAAGCGCCAGCGGGTAGTAATCTTCACCCAGTTTCTCACGGAATACCGTGCCTGCCTTACAGAGTGCGGCAAAGCTCTCCGGCACGGGCAGACCCGCCTTGGCAAAGGTCGCCGTATTCCAGAAAAAGACCCGCCCTGTCTCGCTCACCGGCACACATAGCAGCTCGCCGTCCACGGTACACATATCCAGTATGTCCGCATCAAACTGCTCCAGACTGAGCGTATCACGGTACGCATTCAGATCCAGAAAACCGGTATGATCCGTATTGTAATCGGTGATCCAGTTCCAGTTCACCTGCATGACATCCGGCTCTGTTCCGGCATAAAGCGCAGCAGCAGCAGCATCTTCCCAGCCGCTCCATGCGCCGTACTCACAGTTGACATGAATCTCCGGATGCCGGGACAGAAACTGTCCCACGGCATTTTCTGTCACCTGATGCCGCGAATCGCCGCCCCACCATGAGAACCGGATGCTGACTGCATCCGTCTGCGGCGTACCGCATCCTGTACAGATCAGAAGCATCGCAGCAGTGATACACAGCGTCCCCTCACGTTTTTGCATCCCATCTCTCCGCTTTCTGCGTGCTGTTCTCAGCACAAATTTCCTTTCCGTTTCTTATTATACCGGAAAACAGCAAGCTTGTCAATGCACTATTATCCGGCGCTGCTTTGCGATTGTACGCTGATTGACAAAGCGTCCAAACCATGCTATAATGATAAGATAAACGAAGATTCGATGTAGAAAGGCAGTTTTTCATGCAAATAGTTTTTCGATCCCCGCAGCTCAATGACCGCGATGCCGTTCAGGCTGCCCTGACCGCTTCTGCCGCAAAGGAAAATGACGCCGCCTTTGCAAATCTCTGGCTCCTGCGCGAAAAATACGGCACAGAGCTTGCATTTTCTGAGGGAATGCTTCTGCGCCGCTATCACCGCGGATTCCGTGCGGGCTGCTATGGGTTTCCGCTCGGCAGCGGTGATCTGAAAACAGCGGTCGCCGCGCTTGCGCAGGATGCTGCATCCCGCGGAATCCCCCTGCAATTCACTTTGCTCACAAAGGCACAGTGCGAAACTTTGCAGTCGCTTTTTCCTGATGCATTCACATTTTCCCCTGCGGAAGATTATACCGAATACCTCTATCTGCGCGAGAATCTCGCGTCGCTGCGCGGCAGTAAATATCACGGAAAGCGCAATCACATTGCACAATTCTGGCGTGCGTTTCCCGATGCCCATATTCAGCCGCTTATCGCGGAAAATGCCGTCTATGCCGTGGAAATTGCCGAAAAATGGCTCGCTGCAAGAGAAAATCCCAATGAAAGCTCCCTGCAATTTGAGATGAGCTGCATCCGCGATGCCGCCGCAAACTGGAATGCCCTCGGTCTTTCCGGTCTGCTGCTTTATGTCAACGAAAAGCCCGTCGGTATGACCGTTGTTTCGCAAATCTCACCCGGCATCACAGATGTTCACTTTGAAAAGGTCGTGCCGGACTGCCCGCACGCATGGCCTGTCGTCGCAAACGAAATGGCGAAATGTCTGCCGCATACACAGTATCTCAACCGCGAGGAAGACCTCGGTGAGAGCGGTATGCGCACATCCAAACAAAGCTACCGCCCTGATCTGCTCAATGAGAAGTTTCTTGCGGTCCGGACGGAAAAGGAGGATGCATTATGCTGAGTAGTATTCTCTCCGGCGAAACCTGTGCAAATTGCCGCAACTGCTGCGTTTTTGAGGTGCAAAGCACCTGGGAGCTGCCGACTTTTTCTGCAAAAACTGCCGCAAGGCTCGCGGATCATCCCGCATATACCGCGGCGCAGGAGGGCGCACGCTTCCGCATCACGCTGCCCGATACCGGCGAGGCACAGCCCTGCCCGTTCCTCAATCCGCATTCCGGCTGCACCCTCCCCGCAGACGAAAAACCCTTCGCCTGCAAACTCTGGCCGGTGCGCGTCATGCGGCAGGCAGACGGTTCACCCGCCCTTGCGCTCTATCGCGGATGTCCCGGTATCCCCGATGCTGACGTCCTCCGTCCCCTCCTCGAAAGCGGTCTGCGGGAGCGCATCTTCGCAGAGGCAGAGCGCGACCCCTCTATCATTCTCCCGTACCATCCAAATTACGACTGGCTCTGAGGTGCATTATGGCTTCATCAAAAGCATATCTCGAATTTGTTTGTGACCAGCTCAGCGGACTGGAGGACATCCGCACCCGCGCAATGATGGGCGAGTACATCCTCTATTATCGCGGCAAGGTCATCGGCGGCATCTATGACGACCGCTTTCTCATCAAGGATACCCCCGCAGCGCGGCGTCTCATGCCCAATGCGCCCCCGGAACTGCCATACGAAGGCGCAAAGCCCATGCTGCTTGTCACGGAGATTGACGACCGCAGTTTTCTGGCGGCGCTGCTCGAAGCCATCGAATCGGAGCTTCCTGCGCCAAAACCGAAACGCAAATGAAAATCACGCGGATTCTACAAAATCTGACGCCCGTTTTTATCATTGCGCTGATCTGGGCCGGCATCGGCATCCACACACAATGCCGCAGGCTGCTGCGTCTGCATCTCCTGCAAACGCATTCCAGGCGGGCTGTCAAAGAGGCGGAGCGCGACCATACACAGGCGATGTTCAGCGGGTTTCATCCCCTGAAAGCGCTGCGGGATGATCTGACGATGCATTGGGAAATGCAGCTTGCAGGCGGAGATCCGTTCGCAAAGCTGCTCTCAGCGGTCAATCTCACTGCACTGCTGCTGTTCCCTGCCGCTTCGGTATTTGCCGTAAGCAGCTGGCTGCCCGCCGTGACCGCATGGTGCATCGCCGTGCTGACCTTCTGCGCGCTGATCCTGCTGTGCATTCTCCTGCATAAGCAGCGGAAGCATCCCAAAAAACAGCGCACGCCGCATGAGCAGATCAGCCTGCCTGCCCTCTTGCTGCGCTATGGCTACTGCATTGCCGCGGTCATCCTTCTCGCCTGCGAATGCCATTGCGCGGGGGCGCTCTGCATCACCGCAAACGGCATCCACACGCTGCTTGCCTGCCGCTTCCGCGCCGACCATTTCTACTGCGCGATGCAGAGCTTCAGCCACCGCCCCATGACGCCGCATCACCATGCGGAACCATTCTGCCGCAAAGCCGAAAAGGAAGGCAGAAAGGACGCGGTCATTGAGATCGTATCCGGCATTGTATTGGCAATCGGCTTTGCTGTACTCAAAACGCTCGGTGCATAAACCGTTTCCCACATCAAAATCAACATAGATAGGAGCATTTCCCATGACAAATTATCCGCAGCCCGAATCCGTCTACCGCTTCTTCAGCGAGATCGCTGCGATCCCGCACGGCTCCGGCAATACCGAAGGCATCCGCAGATGGTGCCTCGATACCGCCGCGAAACTCGGCGTCGATGCCCATGCGGACAGCGTCGGCAATGTCATTCTGCGCGCGACGGCATCCGCCGGATATGAATCGCACCCGCGCGTCATTTTGCAGGGGCACATCGACATGGTCTGCGCAAAGCTCCCGGACTGCCCCAAAAATATGGAGACCGAAGGGCTTGACCTCATCTGGACGGACGAGTTTCTCTCCGCGGACGGCACCACACTCGGCGGCGATGACGGTATTGCAGTCGCTTATGCATTCGCGATTCTCGCGGACAAAACAATCGCGCATCCGGCGCTGACTGTCATCCTCACCGTGGATGAGGAAACCGGCATGGACGGCGCAACCGGTCTCGCGCCCGAAGAACTCGATGCAGACATTCTCATCAACATCGACTCCGAAGAAGAAGGCATTTTCACTGTTGGCTGCGCGGGCGGCGTGCGGTCACACCTGACCTATCCCGTACAGACCGAAAATGCAGTCGGTACGCGCCTTTTGCTTTCCATCTCCGGTCTGACCGGCGGGCATTCCGGCGCAGAAATCCACAAGCATCTGCTTAATGCGAATGTCGCCATGCTGCGGCTGCTGCGCGCAATCCCGATGCCGTTTCAGCTCTGCGAATTGCAGGGCGGCGTGCGCGACAATGTGATTCCGACGGAGTGCAGCGCATCGCTTCTGGTGACCCCCTGCGCACTCGAAACCGTGCTGGAGGCAATCGAGCGCGAAAAGAACGTCCTTGCGTCGGAATATCCCGATGAATCCATCTGCCTGAGCATGGATCCGCCAGTCAAATCCTGCGGCACGGCACTCACACAGGATGCCACCGCCGCCCTCCTCGATGCCCTCGCAAAACTCCCGAACGGCGTACAGGAAATGAATCCGGCGCTGGGAATGCCGGAGACTTCCCTGAACCTCGGCATCTTCTATCTCCATAACGGTGAAATGCACGCAGATGCGCTCATTCGCAGCGGTGTCAATGCAAAGAAGGATGCCCTCGCGGACAAGCTCCGCACCCTCGCGGAAGCAGCCGGCGGCAGCGCTTCTGAATCAGGCAAATATCCCGCATGGGAGTATCGCCCCGATACTGCACCGGAGCATATTGCTGTTGATGTTTTTTCACGTATTTACGGCAAAAATCCTGTCATCGCAACGATTCATGCCGGACTCGAATGCGGCATTCTCGCTGCAAAAAAGCCCTCACTCATGTGCATTTCCATCGGTCCGGATTTGTTCGACATTCACACCCCGCGTGAGCGTCTCTCAATCCCCTCTGCCAAGCGCACATGGGATTTCCTGCTCGCGCTGCTGAAAGCAATCTGATTATAACGATATTGCTGTAAGGAGGTTTTCCCATGCGCTTTCTGCACCTGGCCGATCTGCACATCGGCAAAGTTCTGCACCGGCACAGCCTCATTCCTGACCAGAAGCATATTCTGAACCAGATTTTCGACATCGCAAACTCCGGCAGCATCGACGCGGTACTGATCGCCGGAGACGTCTACCAGCGCAGTACACCGTCGCCGGAATCCATGACCGTATTCAGCGATTTTATCAGCAGAATCGCGGAAATCAATCTGCCGTGCTATATCGTCAGCGGCAACCACGATTCCGCAGAACGGATTTCCTATCTCTCAGCGCTGACGCAGAAAGCCGGCGTATTTGTGGCAAATCCGAAAGCCGGTGTCGTGACCTCCTTTCCGCTGCACGATGCATTCGGGGAAATTACTGTTCATCTGCTCCCCTTCTGCAATCCGCTTCAGATCCGGAAGGCATATCCCGAAGAAGCAGACAGCATCAAAACTTACGAAGATGCAATAAAATCCGTACTGAAGCGCTATCCGGTCTCCGGCGAAGGAAGACATATTCTGGTGGCACATCAGTTTCTCACCGGCGGGCAGACCTGTGAATCAGAAGAACTTGCCGTCGGCGGCATGGATAACATCTCAGCAGAGCTGTTTGAAGACTATGACTATGTTGCACTCGGACATCTCCACGGTCCACAGTCTGTACTGCGCCCGACCGTCCGCTATGCAGGTTCACCGCTCAAATATTCCTTCTCGGAAGTCACACAGCACAAGTCTGTCACCATTGCGGATGTGCGCGGGAAAGGTGATGTCCGCATCGAGACCGTACCCCTGCATCCAATGCACGAAATGCGCGAAATCACGGGCCTTTTCGACGATCTCGCTGCAATGTCTCCCTCCGATGATTACATTCACGCCGTTCTCACCGACGAAGAACCGCCCGTCGATGCACACCGCCGTCTGCGCGCGGTATTCCCCAATCTTCTTCACACTGAAATCCGCAACAGCAAGCTCCGCGAGGATACTTTTGTCGCTGCACAGGCTGCTCCCGAAGAAACTGATTTTTTAACGCTGCTGCGTCAGTTTTATGCCTTCCAGAATAACGGCGCGGAAATGAATGAGAATCAGACTGCCATTGTGCAGCGGCTGCTTGAGGAAACCGAAAAGGAGGTCGCTGCGCTATGAGACCCATCAAGCTGACCATGCAGGCATTCGGGCCGTATCCAGACCGTATCACCATTGATTTTGACGCCCTCTATGAACAGGGCATCTTCCTCGTGACCGGTGAGACCGGTGCGGGCAAAACCATGATCTTTGACGCGCTTTCCTTCGCTCTCTACGGTGAGACAAGCTCCGGCAATCAGCGCAGAAACAGCAAGTCCCTGCGTTCCCATTTTGCTGATCCGGCTCTCGAAACTTACGTAGAACTGCGCTTTTCACATAAGGGTGAGCAGTTTTCCGTTACACGCTCTCCCTGGCAGACGGCAAAGGCAAAACGCCGTACAAAATCCGGCAGCGATACCGTTGAGCGCCTCGCGAAAGTCTCGCTGCTGCGCGAAAGTGACGGGGTTCTTCTCGAAAACAGCGAAGCAGATACTATGATCCAGTCGCTTCTCGGTCTCAACCGTGTGCAGTTTGCTCAGACTGTCATGATTGCGCAGGGCGATTTTCTCCAGATTTTACAGGCTTCCACCGATTCCCGCAAAGAGCTGTTCCGGAAACTGTTCCGCACGCAAATCTATGACCGCTTTCAGGAGCGCCTCAAAGCCGCCTACACCGAAGCAGGCAGGCAGTCTGAACGGCTCGGAGATGCCGTCAAAGGGGCAGCGGAACGCATCTCGCTTCCCGCAGATTATCCCAATGCGGCTCTGTTTACTGCCCTGCGCACACAGCCTGAGCTGCTCCCGCGCATTCTCCCGATGCTCAGCACACTCTGTCAGCAGGACCGTACAGCCCTCGAATCCGCCGAATCCAAATGCACAGAATCCGAACAAGCAATCTCCGATTACACCGCACGCATCAATGAGGGCGAACGTCAGAATCAACTGCTTCTCAAAATGCAGCAGGCACAGGAGGCGGTCCGCGCCTTGACCGCGCAGAAGCAGCAGATTGCAAAAATGCAGCAGGAGCTTGATTCTGCAATTGCTGCCGCGCCCATTTTCACGCTCTATACCGCCAAAATCAATGCGCAGAAACAGCATCAGGCTGCAAAGGAAGCATTGCAGCGCAATCTTGATCTGCTGCCGGACTGCGAAACGCTGTTTCAGCAGGCGGATGCTGCACTCCAATCTGCTGAAAAACAAGCAGAAGCCATTGACTCCCTCTTGCAGCAGCAGCAAACTGCGGAAAATGCTCTGAATCTGCTGCATGAATCGCGCTCCGCACGCGATCTTCACCGCAAAGCTGCGGACATCGCAAAAGCTGCGCAAGATGACCTTCAGCGGGCAAATACTGCGCTTCAGGATGCCGAAAAGCAAGCAGAAGCGATCGAATCACTCGCAAAGCAGGAGCAGGATTCCGCGGATGCACTCCGCCTTTTGCAGGAGTATCATGCTGCGCAAAAAATGTACCGGAAAGCTGCCGAACGCTGTAAATCTGCACTTGAAGACTATCAGCAGGCACATAATTCTGCGGATGCGGTCATGCGCGCTTACATCGCAGGCATCTCCGGCAGGCTTGCCCTGAAACTCGAAACCGGTCAGCCCTGCCCGGTCTGCGGCTCGTGTGATCACCCTGCACCGGCACATTCCACCAGCGATACCCCCGATGAACAGCAGCTCGAAGACGCACGTAAACATGAAGAATCTGCGCAGAAAACGCTGCGGGATGCGGAACAGGTTCTCACAGAGCATGAGACCGTTCTGCGAGACCGTGCGGAAAAACTCAAGGCGATGTCCGGCGGAGAAATCCCGCAGGAAGATGCCCTGAAACAGTCCGCTGCCAATGCACAGGCTGAAATCAAACGTCTGCGCGATGCCCTTGCGAATGCCCGTGAGGCGGAAGAAGCCGCGCAGAAAAAATCCCGTGACGCAGAACGCGCCCTCGCAGAACGAACATCTGTAATGCAGGACCGCAGCGCCAGATTGCAGGAACTGTTCGGAGCGGAAATCCCGCAGACGGAGGCTCTGGAAAAATCCGCTGCCGATGCACAGACGGAAATCAAGCGTCTGCGCGAAAAACTTGCTGCGGCATCAAATGCTGAAAAGGCCGCTGCAAAACGGCTCTCTGCACAGCAGGCATCCTGTACCGAAGCGGAGATTCACGCCGAACAGAATCGGAAAAATGCAGAAGATGCTGCAAAAACATATACCGATGCGCTCGCTGCTTCCGTATTCGGGCAGGAGGCGGATTTCCTTGCGGCAAGACGCGATCCCGACGCACAGAAACAGCTCTCGCAAGCCATCAGCGACTACAACAGCAAATACGCTGAACTGACTGCATCGCTCAATACGCTGAAAGCACAGTGTACCGTCAAAGAGGCGGTGCAGCTTGATCCGCTCCGCGCGAAACTCGCGGAGTTCACAGAGCTGAAATCTGCTGCCGATTCTGAATGCAAACGCATCATGGTGCGGCTCAGCGGCAATGCGTCTGCACTCGAATCGCTGACAAAACTCCGCAGAGACATCGGTACGCATGAACGTGACCGCGCTGACCTCGCTGACCTCTACAAAACCGTCAACGGACATCAGAATCAGCAGGCGAAATTCAGCTTTGAAAGCTATGTGCAGCAATTCTATTTCCGGCAGATTATCTCCGCTGCCAATCAGCGCCTGCGCTTCCTGACATCCGGACTCTATATGCTCCGCTGCCGTGAGGATGCCCGCTCAAAAGTTTCGCAGAGCGGACTTGATCTCGAAGTTTATGACAGCAGCACCGGCTATTGGCGCGATGTGCGCACACTCTCAGGCGGAGAATCCTTCCTTGCTGCGCTCTCTATGGCACTCGGTCTCTCCGACATCGTGCAGGCGCAGAACGGCGGCGTGGAACTCGATGCCATGTTCATCGACGAAGGTTTCGGTACACTGGATGACAGCACGCTGCGGCAGGCAATCCGGATGCTCGCAAAACTCGCGGACGGTTCGCGGCTCATCGGTATCATCTCACACGTTGCTGCGCTGCGGGATGCCATCCCCGCACAAATCCAGATTCACAAGGACAGCTGCGGCAGCGTCATGCATATTCAGATCTGAATGCCGCGGATGCAGGTTGTACGCTGCCCTGCGTTTCTCGCTTGACATTTTCCGGAAAATCATGTACAATAAGGTTGTCTAACGCTTTTCTAATTCGGTATGATAATAATTCAGGCAGCTTTCAGCATATTTGCATATTTATTGCCGCGGGATTGGTCTTTGATTCAACCCTGTACTGCCGCCCGAAAAGTTATTTACCCTATCATTCACGGAGGATCATGCTATGGATCAGAATCGCCCAAGAGGCAGAGAAAAAAATGTAACTTCCGGCGGCTCCGGCGCGTATCGCCGCGGTGACGGACTCGGAACAGGACCTGTCGGCTCTCAGAACGGCTATTCCGGCAAATCCGGCGGCAGTGCCGGCAAACGTGCGGCAGCCGGAGGCGGCGGTGCGGTCGGTCTGCTCATCCTCGCTTTCATACTGCTCAAAAGCTGCGGCGGTCTCGGTGATCTCGCAGGCGGCAACCTCGGTGATCTCTCCGGCGGTGCGCTCCCCTATCACAGCGATACCCCTTCCGCCTCCCAGCAGCAGCAGTATACCGTTGATAACTCTGTGCCGGTCAATACCGAAGTTGCAAGCGGTTCGCGTGAGAAATACACCAGCATCCTCGGCAATAATCAGGATACTGTCACCTTCATGATCTATGTCTGCGGTACGGATCTTGAATCCAAAAGCGGCATGGCATCCTCTGATATGCAGGAAATCGCAAAGGCATCCTATGGCGATAATGTCAACGTCATCGTCTATACCGGCGGCTGCAAGGGCTGGAAAATCAACGGCATCAGCAATTCCACCAACCAGATCTACCAGATCAAGGACGGCGGTCTGAACCGTCTCGAAGCCGATATGGGCAACAAGGCAATGACCGATCCGGCAACCCTCTCGGAGTTCATCCGCTACTGTGCCAAGAATTTCCCCGCAAACCGCAATGAACTCATCCTCTGGGATCACGGCGGCGGATCTGTCTCCGGCTACGGCTACGACGAAAAGCTCGCCCGCGGCGGTTCGATGGACCTCGCCGGCATCAGCACCGCACTCCGCGACGGCGGCGTCAAATTCGATTTTGTCGGTTTCGATGCCTGCCTCATGGCAACTGCCGAAACTGCCCTCATGCTCAATAACTATGCCGATTATCTCGTCGCTTCTGAGGAAACTGAACCCGGCATCGGCTGGTACTATACCAACTGGATGACCAAACTCGGCAGCAATACCTCCATGCCCACCACGGAACTCGGCAAGAATATCGTTGATGAATTCGTCAGCGCCTGCAACCAGAAATGCCCCGGTCAGAAGACCACGCTCTCGATCATTGACCTCGCGGAATTTGCCAATACCATCCCCTCAAAGCTCGGCAGCTTCGCAGATTCCGTCAGCAAGCTTATGACGGACAAAGAGTATCAGACCGTTTCTGATGCGCGCTATGCAACCCGTGAATTTGCATCCAGCTCCCGCATCGACCAGGTTGACCTCGCACATCTCGCCATGAATATGAACACCGACGCCGGCAAGGAGCTTGTCGATGCGATCAAGGGCGCGGTCAAGTATAACCGCACCTCCTCCAATATGACCAATGCCTACGGTGTCTCCATTTACTTCCCCTACCAGCGCACCTCCTATGTCGATTCTGCCTGCAAAACCTACAGCCAGATCAACATGAACGATTCCTATATGCGCTGCATCAGACAGTTTGCCAGCCTCGAAACCAGCGGTCAGATCGCGGCAGGCGGCAGCGGATCTCCGCTCGCTTCGCTGTTCGGCGGCGGCGCTTCGTCCGGTTCTTCCGGCAATGCCGATATGATCGGTCAGCTTCTCAGCGGCTTCCTCGGTACGGCACTCGCCGGTGACAGAAGCATCGCAGGACTCGATTCCTCCAACATCAGCTTCATGGACGACAATCCCCTCTCCCAGCAGGAAACCGCTGACTATCTCTCGCTCAATTATTTCGATGCAAACAGCCTCATCTGGAGTGAGGAAAACGGTCAGTATCTCATGACCCTGCCGGAAGATCAGTGGAAACTTGTTCACAAGCTCGATAAAAACGTCTTCTATGATGACGGAACAGGCTATATTGATCTCGGTCTCGATAACGTCTACAGCTTCAACGAAAAAGGCGATCTGATTGCCGATACCGCCCGCGACTGGCTTGCAGTCAACGGACAGACCGTTGCTTACTACCATACTGATACCACCGAAATCGGAGATGATTACACCATCTCCGGCTACATCCCCGCAATGCTGAACGGCGACCACGTCAAGCTGCTGGTTGCATTCGATCAGAATAACCCCGACGGATACCTCATCGGTGCGGAAAGCGATTACCGCAACAACGAAACCGATACCGTCGCCAAGAGCCTGACCGAATTGCAGATCGGTGATAAGATTGACTTCGTTTGTGACTACTACAGCTACGATGAATCTTATCTCGACAGCTACTGCATCGGAGAACAGCTCACCTACGACGGAACATTCACACTCAGCAATACCAATGTCGGCAGCGGGCAGATCAAGATTATGTACTGCTTCACCGATATGTACAACGAGGAATACTGGACACCTTCGATCATCCAGTAAATGACCTGCGCACCCTGCCGCTTCGGCGGCGGGGTGTCTTGTTTGGAAGGAGAAAACCATGCTGATACGCATTTATGCGCTGTTTCAGTTTCTGATGAGTGCTGCCGCATTCGCCCTCTACGGCGCGGATAAGCATAAAGCAAAAGCAAAGAAATGGCGCATCCGCGAAAGCACGCTGCTGGGATTCGGTCTCGCCGGCGGCGGAGTCGGGGCGCTGCTTGGAATGCACGTTTTCCGGCACAAAACCAAGCACTGGTATTTCCATGTACTGAACTGGATCGGCGCGGTGCTGCACCTCGCGCTGCTTTTCTGGGTCGCCGCGCAAAAATTTGAATGATAGATTCTGATATATCGTCTATTTTTACCCCTTGTCAAAATCATATTTTTGCGCTATAATATAAGAACAGCAACTGAAAGGAGGCGCACTGTATGGCAATCGACCGCAGCGCCAATCCGCTGTTTCTGAATGACTATCTCACCTATCTCGATGTCATCCGCGGCAAAGCCAAACGAACTGTCACGGAGTATTACAATGACATCGCGCTGTTCCTGCGCTGGCTGCACTGTACCGTAAACGGCAAATCCATTGCGGATGCCGCAGAGGCAGACCTGCGCGATGTGACACTGGACGAATTGCGCGGCGTCTCACTGGCTTCCCTCTATGATTACATCCGCTATCTGCGCGATGTGCGCGGCAATACACCGCGGTCTGTCTCGCGCAGAATGTGCGCTGTCCGCAGTCTGTTCAAATATCTCACGCGGACACAGGGATTGCTGGAAAAAGATCCTGCGCAGAATCTCGAACTCCCGACCGTCAAAAAAGCACTCCCGCGCTTCCTCACTCTGGAGGAGAGTCAGCGGATGCTGCAAAGCGCGGAGGAAGAATCTTCCCGCGATATGCTGCGCGATTACTGCATCGTGACACTCTTTCTCAACTGCGGATTCCGTCTTGCGGAACTCGTGGGCATGAATGTCGGGGATGTCGATTTCTATAACCGGCAGATCCGTGTGCTGGGAAAAGGCAGCAAGGAACGCATCGTCTATCTGAATGATGCCTGCCTCGCCGCCATTCAGGATTACCTGAATTCCCGCGATAATCCGCCGGAAGAACCCCATGCACTGTTTCTCAGCCGCAATCACAGACGCATCAGCCGCCGCAGAGTGCAGCAGATCGTGGAGAATACGCTGAAGGCTTCCGGTCTCGCCGGAAAAGGGCTTTCTACGCATAAGCTGCGCCATACCGCCGCGACCCTGATGTATCAGCACGGGCACGTCGATACGCTGACACTGAAGGAAATCCTCGGACATCAGTCCATTGCCACAACGGAAATCTATACGCATCTCTCCAGCGAACAGCGGCAGAATGCAATTGACAGCAACCCGCTTGCGGGAGAACGCAGCAAAAAATCCAGATCATGACATCATTGCATCCATATTGCACGAAAGGAGTCCCGTTATGGAACACAAAGAAATCTTTGCCGTTGTCATTGCCGTCATTGCCGTCATCATCGTTCTCGGCATTCTTGGCACGCTGCGTGCAAAAAAAACACAAACACCAGAAGTTTCTCAGATCGTCGTCACGGAATCCGTCACACTTCCTGCCCGCACAACCAGCTATTGGGAATATCTGCGCGAACAGGAATCTAAAAGTCAGACGGAAGTCACCGGCACGGATGTCACAGGTGAAACCACACAAACGGAAATCACCGGTGTCAGCACTGATAATGCCGTATCTGATGCGGTCAACGATCAGACGGATGCCGCCATTCATACGGAAGTCGTGACAAATGTCGGTTCTGATCAGCAGGCAATTACCACTGCTGCCTCTCAGACCGGCAATGTCCCGGGCTTTACGCTGAATGTCGAGTGAGGTCCTGCATGAGAGTCCTGATGTTCGGTGACGTAGTCGGTGAAGCGGGATGTGCCTGCTTTCAGCACCATGCACCGCGAATCAAAAAGCAGTATCAAGCGGATCTCATCGTCGTCAACGGCGAAAACTCCGCAAGAGGGAACGGCATCACAAAACAATCCGCAGATGATCTCTTTGCAGGCGGCGCTGATGTCATTACCACCGGAAATCACTGCTTTCGGCGCAGATCCTATGATCTCTTTGAGGACAGCCGAATTCTGCGACCGGCAAACTATCCGGAGGGCGCACCGGGTTCCGGTGTGTGCGTCCTCGATTGCGGCGCGTTTCGCTTCGCAGTCATCAATCTGATGGGAACCGCTTTCATGGAGCCGCTCGATAATCCGTTTACTACCATCGACCGCATCCTTGAAACTGTCGGTACCAATAATATCCTGCTCGATTTCCATGCCGAGGCGACCTCAGAGAAGCGCGCGATGGGATGGTATCTCGCAGGACGTGTCTCCGCTGTCATCGGGACACACACGCACGTTCAGACCGCCGATGAGGAGCTGCTGGAGGGTAAAACAGCTTACCTCACGGACGTCGGCATGACCGGCGGCGCATACTCTGTTCTGGGCGTCAGCGTCGAGGCTGCCATCGAAAAACAGCGGTTTCATCGCCCCGTGACCTTCACGGAAGCACCGCCGCCATGTATGCTGAATGCCGTCTGCATAGAAATAGACAGCAAAACCGGCATATCTACCAAAATCGAGAGAATAAATCTGCGAGATTCTACAAAATAGTCGTGAATGCTTGACTTTTTTCGTAGAATGTATTATACTAGACTTACAGAAAGTTGTTTTAGCTATTGCAGAAACTTTTTCTCTAACGCTTCTCTGACTCATTCCACGTTCAATTTATTTAGGAGGTTCGCTATGGAAGTATTAAAGGTCTCATCCCACTCCAGCCCGAATGCTGTTGCAGGCGCGATCGCAGGTGTGATCCGGGAACAGCACGTTGTAGAAGTGCAGGCTGTCGGAGCCGGTGCAGCCAATCAGGCGATCAAGTCTATCGCAATTGCGCGCGGCTACCTTGCACCGATCGGTATTGATCTGGTTTGCATTCCTGCTTTTGCAAGCATTGAGATCGACGGTGAGGAGCGCACTGCAATGAAGCTCATTTGTGAGCCCCGCTGATAAATGACTGCAAAGCCGCATATCCGCTGAGACGGATGTGCGGCTTTTGCATATCTGCACGCAGCCGCGCATAGGATGCGGTGGAAGGAGCGTGCTGATCATGCAGGGACTTACCTCGCAGGAAGCTGCAAAACGACAAAAACAATTCGGAACAAATAGCCTCGCGGAACAGGCAAAAGCACATCCTCTGCGCATTTTCTTCGGACAGTTCGCAGATGTCATGGTGCTGATTTTACTAGCAGCTGCGATTATTTCATGGCTGCTCGGTGAATTTGCGGATGCCGTGACAATCGCCGTGATTGTCGTGCTGAACGCCATTCTTGGCTTTGTGCAGGAGTATCGCACGGAACAAACACTACTCGCACTCCGCAATATGACCGCCCCGACTGCACACGTCCTGCGCGACGGCATCCCGACGGTGCTTCCCGCCGACCAGCTTGTCTGCGGCGATGTCATCCGCCTTGAAGCCGGCGACTGCGTACCTGCTGATGCGGTCATACGAAGCTGTGCAGCGCTGTTTTCAGAGGAATCTCTGCTGACCGGTGAGAGCAATGCCGTCGCGAAACACACCCATACCGATGCAGACGGCAGCACAGGCAATGAAATCGGGCGCGGAGATGTGCTGTATGCCGGCACATCCGTGACGCGCGGAACAGCTGAGGCGGAAGTAATCGCAATCGGAAAAAGCACGCAGATGGGGCAAATCTCAACACTGCTCTCCGACATCGGACACAGCGAAACACCCCTTCAGCGACGTCTCGCAGAGCTTGGTAAGGTCGTTGCACTGATCTGCCTCGCTGTCTGCTTTCTCGTGTTTGCAGCGGGTGTTCTGCGCGGTGAACCCGTCTTTGAGATGCTCATGACCGGCATCACCATCGCAATTGCGGCGATTCCTGAGGGGCTGCCCGCGACTGTTACCATTGCGCTCGCACTCGCCGTTCGACGGATGCTTGCCCGCAATGCACTCGTCAACCGCCTGCACGCCGTCGAAACACTCGGCTGCGCATCCGTCGTCTGCACCGACAAAACCGGAACAATCACAGAGAATAAAATGACCGTCCAGAAGCTCGCTGCCGGCGCGAATCAGTACGATGTCAGCGGCATCGGGTGGAGCAAAGCCGGTACGCTTATGCAGCACGGAAAGCCCGTCTCCATGCACCGTCAGCCTGATCTGCTGCCGCTGATGCGCTGCGCAGTTCTGTGCGGTCATGCTGCAATTCGCAGCAGCGAAAATGCACAGGAATGGACGGTCAGCGGCGACCCGACGGAATCTGCTCTGCTGATTGCCGCCGCGAAATGCGGTATTACTGCGGACGGATTTTCTCGTATGCGCGTGATTTCAGAGATCCCGTTTGAAAGTGAAACCCGCTGCATGACCGTCTTTTGCAGCGATGCATCCACGCAAACCGCATACACAAAAGGCGCACTCGATGTCGTGCTGCGGCATTGCAGATTCTATCACGAGGCCGGAAGAAATCTCCCGCTGACCGCACAAAAGCGCGCAGAAATCACCTGTCTCGCGGATGCTTGGGCAGAGGATGCGCTGCGCGTTCTCGCGTTTGCAGAGCAAACAAACATCAGCGGAACAAATCAGCCGAATGACATGGTTTTCCTCGGACTCAGCGGAATGCTTGATCCCCCGCGTGAACAGGCAAAGCGCGCAATTGCTGCGTGTACCCGCGCCGGTATCCGGGTGGTCATGCTGACAGGCGACCATATCAAAACGGCGTCTGCCATCGCACGGAAAGCCGGTATCCCCCACGCCGCAAACGCCATGAGCGGCGCGGAACTCGATGCCCTCAGCGATGCGGAACTCGCCGCTTGCCTCGATCGTTGTGCGGTATTTGCCCGCGTGACCCCAGCACACAAATTGCGGCTGGTACGCGCATTCCGTGCGCGCGGCGAAATCGCGGCTATGAGCGGCGACGGCGTGAACGATGCGCCTGCGGTCAAAGAAGCAGACATCGGTGTTGCAATGGGACTGGGCGGCACAGATGTCACCCGACAAGCCGCAGATATTATTCTGCTGGATGACCGCTTCGATACGCTGACTGCTGCCGTGGAGCAGGGGCGGACAGTCTACGCAAATATCCGTAAATTCGTGCGTTACCTGCTTGCGTGCAACATTGGCGAGGTGCTGACCATGTTTGTCGGCATCCTCATGGGGCTGCCAATCGTCCTGCTGCCAACGCAGATTTTGCTCGTCAACCTCATGACCGACGGTTTGCCTGCCATTGCACTGGGACTCGAACCGCCGCCGCATGACATCATGTGCCGCCCGCCGCGTGCCGCAGACGAGAGTTTCTTTGCCGGCGGTCTCCTCTCACGAATTGTGTTCCGCGGCATCTTCATCGCGCTCTCAACGCTTGGCACGTTCACAACTGTTTTACGACAAACAGGCAGCCTCGATTCCGCCAGAACATCCGCACTCATCACACTGATTTTCTCGCAGTTACTGCACGTTTTCGAGTGCAAGCGTGAGGACGGCACGCTGTTTACCGTCCCCTATTTCTCGAACGCCAAACTCCTGCTGGCAGTAACAGTTTCACTTGGTGTGACGCTTGCAGCGCTGTGGATACCCGCCTTGCAGACCATTTTCTCAACCGTCGCGCTTGCGCAGACACAAATGCTCACAGCAATTGCATTTGCCTGCGCCGTACCGGTTTTTGCAGCGATTACGCATCTGTTCGCCCGCGCCAGTAAACCGGTCACTGTGCATATACCTACCGCAAGATAAAACAAACCGCCTGTCTGAAACAAACACAGACAGGCGGTTTTTATATGTGCTGCTGAATCAGATCGCAAAACGCATCTGAAATGATGTCACCCTCACAAAACAACGTATGACCGTTGGAAACATACTGCTCAAGTCGGTCAGGCGCAACCGCAAAATCTGCTGCATCCAGCATCGGAACATCAAATACGCTGTCTCCGGAGGAAAGCAACTTTGTTATACCAAAACGTTCGCGCAACCGCCGGATCGCCGTTCCCTTGTCCAGCCCATGCGGATAGCAATAAACTTTGCGGCGGTCATTATGGATGTAAACACGTGACAAATCGGCAACACGCCGCAAATCATCCGCAATATCCTGCACATGATCGCTCACATAATATGCAAAAAACGGGTCATAAATATGCGCATGGTCATCGCCGTATTTTTCACATAAATACGAATAAATCCGCTTCACCTCAGCAAATCCGGCATCTCCGAGACGCAGCGACTCCTCAAACCATTCCTGATCGGAACTGCCGCCCTCAAACAAAATCGAACCATTGCAGGTCAGGGCAGCACGATATGGAATTTCGCTGCCGAAAATATGAATCCGCTGAAACTGTTCCGGCGTGCGCGTCGTGACGGGAAAAAACACCGCCTTAGACAGGCTGCGAAAGAATTGTAACGATCTTGCTGTCATATAACTCTGAGGACGTCCATCCAGATATTCCGCGATTACCTTCGGGAAAGGCATGGGAACGCGGTGCGAATAAATCAGAGTACGGTCCAGATCACTGCAAATCGCAATCATACACACCTCAGCTATCCGCAAGCTGACGAATCAGCCCGCAAGCCTTGTAATGATGAAGCGGCGCAACCTCCAGCGGGACACCTTTCTCAGCCGCAAGCTGGTAAATATGGCCAAGATACGCCGTATCATCAAGACTATGCACCAGGATCTTCCAAGGGACACGGCGCAGAAGAACACGCGTCGCCTCACCAATACTCGGCTTCACCAGATTGATGTCAGAAATATCATGTATTTTCGCGATTTTTCGCACTTCATCCAGTGCGGATTCACCAATTGTATCCGTTGAATCTACGAACGAAAAATCGGAACTCATCGCCTGTTCAACCGCTTCCAGAAAATAATGACTGAGATCGTTATCCTCAAATTCAGCATAATACATTGCACCGTCAAAATCATTCGAGCCAATGATGTCGCTGCGTCGGAACGTTCGGCTCATGAGTCCGGAAACCGTCGAATTCAGCAGCGAACTGGGAATCAAAAAGTCAGTATGCGTGCCGCAAACGGACGAAACATAAGCCGGATCACTCAGCACCGCAACACCGGAATCAACGCCGGGAAACTCCGCCACCGCAGATTCCAATTCCCGTGTGATCGCCCCTTTTCCGGTCCATCCGTCCAGAAATTGTAACGATCTTGCGCTATGATGATTCAGGATATAATGCATCGCATTCCGGTCAATTCCGCGTCCGCGAATAATTGAGATCGTGTAATGCGGAACAGAAATGTGATAGCGACGCTCCAATTCCCGCTTTACCAAAATACCGATCGGTGTGCCGGCGCGCGCAAGCGAAACCAACGTAATTTCGCCGTTTTTCTTCTTCCATATACGTTCGGCAGCAATGCGCACTGCACAGGCAGTCTGTGCCGCATAACGCGAACAAGCCGCATAAAAAGTACGCAGATACGCCTCCGACGGAAGATGTTCCTTCGGAAGCATCTCCGAATAATGTGTGCCGCTTTGAATCCGCTTCTCGCGTTCAGCGTTTTCCAGCGGTTCAACCAGTCCGGTAATATCTTTCAGCAAGATCGTCACATCTTCATCACGGTATGAACTTCTCAATCACTCATCCCCTTATCAATATAATGTTTTCTGGTGAAGCCGAAAACACACGCATCAACGCGCTTATTGCGCAGTCACATTGTTTCGGATTCCGACTGTCTGTCACAACAATGATCTTATCATAGGCAGCCGGATTATAGATGTATGTTGCTCTGTCGGATGCATAGAAACTCGGAATCTGATACCCGTGGTGAATCGGATAATCCGACGCATCCAGCACACCAATCGGGCTGCGGGTTGTCGCATGAGACCGCACAGCCGCAAATCGTCCGCTGTCTTCAAGCTGTGCGCCAAGCAGCAGCGCAGGAAGCATACACTCCTCCGTGCCAAGCACAAGAATATGCCCGCCATCCGGCAAATCATCTGCCAGATCGTGAGCCATCCGTTCTGAAAAATCCCGCCACAGCCTGCGAAGCAGTCCACAGCTCAATCCATGCCGAGCCTCCCAAAATGACACATCTGCGTCAATTTTGCGATAGTCCGAACAAAGAGGCGCATCAACTGATTCCGGAGCAGAGACAGCGAACTGCGCCGCGCGCTCCTCATAATCCCCTTCTCCTGCCCAGACCAGCGGCACACAGTTGATGCCAGCTTCCGCGAAAGCCTTCTGATTCGCCTGATCCATCCGATTGAGGACTGACCCGACATAAAAAGACATAAACTGCGGATTTGACTCACGCAAAACTTGTATAATATTGCGCATCGTTTTACCGGTTGAGATCTCATCATCAACCAGCAGCATTGCACCGGATGAAACATCTTTCAGACGGTGAATATCAATCTGCTGTTCCGCAGCATGACTGTGTTCTTCCAGAAATTCGAGTGTCTCCGGACGTCCCTGCGGGAACTCGCGCGTCGTCTGAAGATACAGAACATCATCCGGAAAACACATAGCTGCGACACCGGAAATCGCTGTTGCCGTTTCAGCAAACCCAACAATGCAGCGAACATCCGGACAATTCTCCGCCAGATGATTTCCAACGGTCTGCATCAGATCCAGCGCGGCATTCGGAGAAACAGGCAGATGCTTTGCTTGCAGCGGATTGATCAGCAAATACGACCTTTTTGCATTGCGATAGCGACGTCCCAGCACCATAATATCATCTAATTTGTACAGTTTCACAACGTCTCACCACCCGATCGAATTCCATATATTGATGCCAGCATCCGTGTTTTTTCTGCCCAGTTCCGATGGCATTTGACTTCGTTCATCCGGTTGGAAGCAGCGCTCTTGCCAACACCAAGCTGCTTCTCGTCCCAATCAAGAATCGCGACTGCATCAGCATAGTCTTTCGGGTCAACCTGCAAACTTTCAACGATTGCAGGAATCTGAGTCGGGTGAATGGCTGTCTTCCCGATAAACCCGTTCAGACGGTCCAGCAGCAGTTCACGGCGCAGACCTTTCAGCCATGCATCGTCCTCGCCGCCCGCAAAATACTCCCAAACCGGTGCTGAGACAACGTAGTCTGTAGAGAACACTGTCAGAATGTCCTCCAGCGTTGACCGGATGACACTCAGCTCGTAAATCGGGCAATAAACAGGGCGCCGAAGACCGAAATAATTGCAAAAATCATTGCCGCCAACCCGCACATTCAGCACCAGATCACGCATCGAATCGACCATGCCGCTCAGTTCACGCAGAACCGCCTGCCGCCTGCTGCCAATCAGTTCACGGGATTCCAGAATCGGCATCATATAAACGGGCTTTTCCGAGCCAATGTTGACCGCGCGCACCGCATCATGATAACGCTGCGCATTGTCGGTCGCGTACTTCGGAATGATAAAACCACACAGAAGTGCGCGATAATCGTGCAGGCGATCGTAAACTGAAAGCAACTGATCAGCGCTTCGCACGCGCACAAACAGGCGCGGGATGTAATGCTCCTTCATTGCGGCAATCCGCGAAATCTCTGCAAAAGTTCCAATTAACTGCGTTTCCGCTGCGGCTACCGCATCATCTGAGATCGCATCCTCCAGACAGAGGGCAATCGAAAACGGCGGACGAACCCGCCCCTCCTCGATCAGACGTGCAATGCCATTATGCAGCGCCGGCGCATATAGCAATGCACCGACGCTGTAATTTTCCGCTATATCTGCAACCAATCTATTATCCTCCGATTGAGCAATATTTTCCTATTATTCCAGTATGAGCGGTGTTTCAATATAGGAAACCCGTACTTCACGCTGCGTGATTTCCCATTTTTTTCGGATGTCAAGCAGCTTATTGACGGCAAGATTCGGGATGTTGACCCCGCTTGCCAGACAAGCAAGCTGCACGCCGCCGGACATCCTTGTATTGATCTCCAGAAAATATGGAATGCCGTCCCGATATTTATACTGCACATTGCACGGCATCTCCAGATGAAACGCTGTAACTAGTTGTTCTGTCATAGTGAGAATCTGCGGATCATAGGTCATACGTTCCACGCGCGTCACGCCCTTAATGCGCGGCAGCATAATGATGCCGGATTCTGTTTTTAGCGTATCTACGCTAATTTCTTCATTCGGTAAATAAGGCATCACAATCAGCGGTGCAAATTTTTCACGCTCCGAAAGTGCCGCGTATGCCTCATCAAATGAAATCCGTGTCGCGTGAAACTGAAACAGAGAATCATATCCGCGCGGACTGTTGTCGATCAGCCGAAAGCTCCTGCCGCCCTCATCGCGGACAAATTTGAAGCAAACCCGCTGATACGTTTCCGCCAGTGATTCATAGGCACGCCGGAACGCGGCTGCATCCGTAACAATTTCATGTTCCGGCACAATTGCAAGCTCCTGTTCCCGGCACACGCGATACGCTTCCGCCTTGTCATTGAGCAGAGCAATATTCTCATAATCGTCTGCCATTACGCGGACACCGATTGCTTCAAACTCCGCTTTCCGCCGGCTGATGTCCGTCATCGCACGGCGCGGCACGAACACATCCACAGCATGATCGCGGCAAAATTCCAGCGCATAATCCACGTACGCATCGCCGTGCAGCCGCGGCTCCTGATAAAACTCGTCGCAGCAGGCACGGTAGACCGCGTATGGCTGTTCATTCGAGCCGATGACATAGAAATCCGGCTCATTTTCACGCATCATCCGTATGATGTGATACGCCGTACTGAACCAGTGATTGAACCAAATACGAACCATTTTTGCACCTGTTTACTCGATTTCGACGCCGTAACTCTCACAAAGCTTCCGCAATTTGCCGTGATAGCCTGCCGCAACCGCATTCAGCTTCCAGACGCCGTTGCGCTGATACAGTTCCACACCCACAACCGTTTTTTCAAGTGTGAGTTTGAGCGGCAGATGATAAACTTCCTGTCCGTCTGCAATCATTTGCAGCACCGGATTTTTGACCTGCTGAAAATTCTCCCAGTCGTTGTCGCCGTATGCCGAGAAGCAAATTGCAGCACGCTTGTATTTATCCGGCAGTGCGCTGAGTTTGATCCGTACAGAAGGGAAGCTGCACTGTGTGTCAACTGCCACAACATCACGCTCAAAATTCGGATTGCCGAAGAAAACAAGATCCTCGTCGCGGAACACCTTGCCCTGTTCATCCAGCAGGAAAGCGTATGCGTCGATGTCCATATCCAGCATCAATTCGTCGAAGGTCAGCCGGAATTCGATCATTTGATCCACAAACGTTGTGAGGACTGCACGTTCACCCTGCCGGAGTTCTCTGCCCGTAGATGGCACAGTCTTTGCGGCAGATTTCTGCGGCTGCGGAACTTTTGCCCCCTGCGTCGGGAGAGGCGGCAGCGGACTGCGCAGGCTTTGTTTCGTGCGATGCACAGGTTGTGCCGGAGGCGGAATATTCGGCAGCGGATCCCGTCTGCGCGGTGCAGGCGGAGGCGTATTCGGAACCTGCGGCGGCACATTGTTCCGCGGCGGAACATTTGCCGGAGACGACGCCCACGGATCGCGGTTTGAATAAGGATTCGGGGTACGGTTCACAGGATTGACATTCGGATTCTGCGGATACACCGGCACACCCGCCTGCGGATAACCCGGCGCTGCATTCGGATAGCCATTCACGGGATTCACACCCTGACCGGATACAGGCGGATTCGGCACACCGCCGCCGAGTCCTTCGGGGGCGGCGGGCATAGCAGCTACGATTTCCCGCAGATTGATGTCCTGAACCGTCAGATACGGCAATTCGCGCGATAGAAATGCTTTCAGGTTGATCAGGAGCTGTTCCATGATCGGCAGCATGGTCTCACGACCAATCGGCTGCATTTGCAGCAGTTCAACGCAGATCATACCATAGATCGAAAACAGCGTCTTTGCAATAGAATCCGTGCCGGAAGATGATCCGCGAAACAGCGCTGCATCGACCTTCGCCGCAGCACGCAGCACAGAAGGAATCTGCATGATATAATCATTGCTCAGGCAGCCTGTTGTCTGTTCGATCTGAAAAAATCTGGTCTCCGTCATAGAAGGATCGACATACGTCTGTGAAAACTGCATCGCCGTTCGCAAAGTGAGCTGACTGTATTCACTTAAATATGCTACAAACGAGAGAAACTCCAGTTGGAGCATCTCCCGATACTTGCGGCTTCCCATATTCTGCGTATTCAGCGGCAGTCTGTCCATTTGATCGCAGACGCAGTAAATCGACTCAATATTGCGCTGAAGCTGCTTATTCATAGTACCCCTCCTCTGATCATATACTCAAAAACAAGAGGGAGCACGATCAGCATACTCCCTCTCGTCTTGCATTTAGCGGTAACGGTTTGCCAATTCGCTGACTTTCGCATCCTGCGTCGGCTGACCGATTGCACTAAACTTCCATGCGCCGTTATAACGGTACAGCTCGCCAAAGATCATAGCGGTCATACCCTCATAATTTTCAGAAAGATTGTACCTGCACATTTCCGTTCCGCGTTCATCACAGATGCGGATAAATGCATTGCGAATCATACCGAAATGCTGTCCGCGCTCGCGGCACGCAAACACATTGACCACAAACACGATCTTGTCGTAGCTCTGCGGAAGCTTCTGAAGGTCAACAACGATCTGCTCGTCATCACCGTCGCCGGCACCCGTCAGGTTATCGCCCATGTGCTGCACAGCACCGCTGCTGTGCGTCAGATTTGCATAGTAAACAACATCCGAATTGGACATCAGTTTGCCGTTCTGGAGAACAAACGCACTTGCGTCACAGTCGATCGAATTGGAATTCGACCCGCCGCCGAAGAGTCCCTTCAGGAAACCGCCCGGCTTCTGATCTGCTTCATCCCAGCCAAGGCCGACGATAACTCTGTTGAGTGTATCACCCGATTCCTTGCGCAGCTCGACCTTCTGTCCTTTTACCAGATTGACGGACATGAATTCACCTCATTTCATCCGGATCAGGCGAAAGCCCGTCCGGTACAGCAATGCATCAACTGCTCAGAGCTGATGCACTGCTTATCATTTGATACTCAGACGTTGACGCCGAAATTCTGGCACAGTGCGAACAGACCGCCCTGCCAGCCGGCACCGACTGCATTGAACTTCCACTCAGCGCCGTTTCTGTACAGCTCACCGACAACAATCGCGGTCTCGATGGAGAAGTCCTCACCGAGGTCGTAACGGATCAGCTCCGTACCGGTGTTCTGGTCGATGATGTGGATATAAGCGTTGCTGACCTGACCGAAGTTCTGGTGACGGTTCTCAGCATCGTAAATCGTAACTGTGAATGCAATGCGCTGCACAGATGCAGGAACAAGGCTCAGGTCAACCTTGATGACCTCATCATCGCCCTCGCCCTCACCGGTCAGGTTATCACCGGTATGCTCAACGGAACCGGAAGCGTGCTTCAGGTTGCTGTAAAAAACGAAATCAGCGTCAGATGCGACCTTACCGTTCTCACCGACAAGAAATGCCGCAGCATCGAGGTCAAATTCAGCACCGCCGTCATACTTATTGACGTCCCAGCCCAGACCGACGATCAGCTTCGAGAGTCCCGGATTGCCCTTTGTCAGATCAACTTTCTGACCTTTTGCCAAACTAACTGCCATGATAATTACCTCCTGTTGCCGCATTGCCCCGCGGGGCGCAGCGGAAATATATGATTCATAGTGGCGTTTGCACTATAAATACCTTAGTTTTTCTTCGACGTAAAAACCTTGCGGATCATGTCGATCGGGATGATGAGAAGTGCCAGCACCAGCAGAATTGCCCATGTCTTGATATTCAGCGGGGTAACATTCAGGAAGTCGCCGCCGATGGTGACAAAGACAAACTGGATGATGAAGATTGCGCCCATAACGATGTGGAAATTACGGTTTCTGCCGATCTGCTCAAAGACATTGAGATGCTCGGTTCTTGCATTGTAGCCATTGAACGTAATCGCCATCATGAAGAATGCGAACACAGCGGAGAGCAGATAGACACGCTCATTGGCTGCACCTGCAACGCCGAATGCACTTGCAAATGCCGGCACAAAGCGGATTGCGAGGCACATTGCGGTGATATACAGGCCGCTGATGATGACCTCGATCAGCATCGGCAGGCTGACGATACCGGCGCTTCTGGGAATCGGTTTTTCCTTCATATACTCTTTCAGAGCCGGCTCAGAGCCGAATGCGATTGCAGCGAGGGTATCCATTGCAAGGTTGATGAGAAGGAGCTGCACGACCGTCAGCATGACGTTCTCGCCCATGAGCGGTCCGATGAAGCAGGTCAGAACAGCAGCCACGTTGACGGTAAGCTGGAAGATAAGGAACTTGCGGATGCTCTTGAAGATGGTTCTGCCGTAGAGGATTGCCTTTTCAATCGAGGAGAAGTTGTCGTCGAGAATGGTGATGTCGCCGGCTTCCTTGGCAACTTCCGTGCCGCTGCCCATTGCGAAGCCGACATCCGCCTTCTTCAGAGCCGGAGAATCGTTGACGCCGTCACCGGTCATACCGACAACGTAATCCAGTTCCTGAGCCAGACGCACCAGACGGCTCTTATCCGTCGGGAGCGCACGGGAGACAACACGAAGCTTCGGCAGCAGCGCCTTGACTTCATCGTCAGACTTTGCATTCAGCTCAGCGGAGGTCAGTGCAACCTCATCATCTGCACGCAGGACACCTGCATCCTTCGCGATTGCAACAGCGGTCTCCTTGCGGTCACCGGTGATCATGATAACCTGAACGCCTGCATTCTGCACCTCTGCGATTGCATCAGCAGCTTCCTTACGGACATTGTCGCGGATGGAAAGCACACAAATCAGCGTGAGGTCAGCGGTATCATCCTCACCCTCGCACTTCGCAACTGCCAGCAGACGCATGGAGCGGCCTGCCTGACCGTCGATATACTGCGTGAGGTAATTCTTTTCGGTAAGATGTGCAACATTGCCCTTCTCATCGAGATACGTGGTACAGCGGTCAATGATCTTTTCCGGCGCACCCTTGACATACGTGATGCTCTTGCCGTCGCGGGTGACGGTAACAGAGGACATCTTCTTATTGGAATCGAACGCATTGAATTCCTTGACATCAGATTTTGCCAGGTCGCCCTCTGCGTGAGACTGCGAAACAAAGCTCATAAGAGCGCGGTCAGTGGAGTTGCCGCCGATGACCGTACCCTCACTCAGCACAGCGCTGTTGTTGACGCCGATACCGGTGATGACTTCCAGCGACAGGGAAGGATCCATCTCCTGAATACCGGAGAACTTGGTGACATTGCCCGTGACCAGCTCCACGACGGAGAGCTTGCCCTCGGTAATTGTACCGGTTTTATCGGAGAACAGGATGTTCAGCGAACCCGCAGTCTCCAGACCGTTGATCTTGCGGACAAGAACATTATCCTTTGCCATGCGCATACTCTGGAAGGAGAGCAGAATCGAGGTCAGCATCGGCAGACCTTCCGGCACAGCACAGACGATAACGGTAACTGCAACGGTGATTGCATTCATAATGAGCTTGACCCAGCCGATTGCATCGGACGGCAGCTCACCGGCGATCACGGAACGCAGCAGCACACCGATGATGATTGCGATAGCACCGATATAGCCGAAGGTCGAAATCTGCTTTGCGAGCTTGCCCAGCTTCACCTGAAGCGGCGTCTCACGGGTATCTTCCTGCACTTCCAGTGCAAGCTGACCGAACAGCGTCTTATCACCGACGACCTCGATCTTCATATACGCCTCACCGGCGCACACAACCGTACCGCGGTAAATATAGTAGTTGTTCAGCAGGTCTTTCGTATCATAAGACGCGCCTTCCACCAGCGGGACTTTCTTGGCTTCCTCGGTCTCGCCGTTCAGCGCAGACTGGTCAACCTTGATCTCGCCTTCGAGAATCGTACCGTCTGCCGGGATCTTATCACCGGCAAGCAGGGAAACAATGTCACCGACAACCAGCTCGGAAACATGAATCTCTTTCAGTGTGCCGTTACGGAGAACCTTCGCCATTTCCTTGGCATTTTCCTCCTCCTTCAGCGCACCTGCCTTGGCTTCCTGTTTGGATTCCGAAACAGAAGAAACACCGTTCGCAATGAGAATCGCGATCAGAACGCCGACCGGCTCATACCAGTCTGACTGACCGGTGATCCACAGCACGATCTGGATGACGAACGCCACCAGCAGAATCATAATCATCGGATCCTTGAATCCCTCAAGAATCTTCTTCCACAGCGGATCAGGCGGAATTTGAGTCAAACTGTTAGAACCGTATTGATCCCGGCTCTTTTTGACTTCTTCTTCGGTTAAGCCCTTGAAATTCATAGCGCACTCCTTAAAAAAACAGATTTTAACACTTCATATTCTATCATATTTGCCAAAAAATGTCAAGTTAAATCTATATTAAGAAATGTGTCATTTTATACAAGGAACAATTCTATCACGCATCATTATTTATGCACGCAGTTGAATTTCAGTCTCAAACGGCTGCGGAATCTCACTTGCAATTTCCGGAAAACTGTGCTATAATGTGGTTACCATGCAGAAAGGAGTGGCCATCCATGCCGAATTTCACCAAAGAAGCGATCAAACAGTCGTTTATCCGGCTGCTCAATGACCGTCCGCTGGCAAAAATCACCGTGCGCGACATCGTTGAGGACTGCGGCATCAACCGCAATTCGTTCTACTATCACTTTACCGATATTCCGTCGCTTCTGGAGGAGCTTGTCACGGAACAGGCTGCTGAGATCATTGCGGAATACCCGACCATTGACTCCATTGAGACCTGTCTGCTTGCTGCGGTGCGGTTTGCGCGGGAGAATAAGCGCGCTATCCAGCATATTTATTCATCTATGAGCCGTCCGGTCTATGACCACTATCTCTGGCAGGTCTGCGAGGCGGTGGTCACGAAATATATCGACACGCTCCTCGCGGACAATCCCATTGACGAGAACGACCGCCGGCTTTGCATCCGGCTGTATAAGGGAATCTGCTTCGGGGTGGCGTCTGAGTGGATCTATTCGGGGATGCACTCTGACATTGAAGCCGATCTGCACCGCATCTGCGAGCTGAAATCCGGCATGGCTGAGGAAATGCTCCGCCGCTGCCGGAAACAAAATCCTTCTGCATAATTCCGCTCCGAACGGCTGATTTTGTGCATCCGGCGGGAAATGCCTAAAAACAGAACACTTTTGCGGCGATGTCTGATTTTTGGACATCGCCGCTTTTGCTGTCCGTTGCAAACTGCGCGCCAGCGGTGTATCATAGAATCAGAAAACAGAAAGGAAGTGATCCTATGTATACCGTTCGCTCCGTTGTCCCGATGCGTACCGCAAAAACCGGTTACATTATCGTATCGCTGCTGCTTTGCCTGTTCGGCGGAATGCTCCTCTGCAAGCCGGATTTCAGCACGGCACTGATCGGCAGCCTCGCCGGCTGGCTGATGATCGCATTCGGCATCTTCAAGCTGATCGGCTATTTCTCGCGCGATCTGTACCGGCTCGCGTTCCAGTTTGATCTCGCGTTCGGTGTCCTGATGCTGGTCATCGGCATCATCCTGCTGACAAAGCCGGAGAATCTGCTGCAATTCATCTGCATTGTGACCGGTCTTTCCGTCACGGCAGACAGCCTGCTCAAGCTTCAGACAGCCGCTGACGCAAAGCGGTTCGGAATCGGGCGCTGGTGGATGATCCTGCTGGCAGGCATCCTGACCGGTGTGCTGGGTATCCTGCTGCTGACCCGGCCCGCAGCGAGTGCAAATCTGCTCGTCCGGCTCTTCGGCGCTGTGATGCTCGCAGAGGGTATCCTGAATCTTGTCACCGTGCTGCTGACGGTCAAGATCGTCCGCAACCAGAGACCGGACATCATCGACGCTTACTATGAGGAAGGAGACTAATCACAAATGCTGAAACTTGGTGAATGGATCGCAAAGCACCGCGTGCTAGTGCTGATCATCGGCACGCTGCTGCTGATCCCCTCGGCGCTCGGCTTTCTTGGCACGCGCGTCAATTACGACATCCTGTCGTATCTGCCCAAAGACATCAATACGATGGTCGGACAGGACATCCTGAAAGATGAATTCGGAAAGGGCGGCTTCTCATTCGTCATGCTGGAGGGCATGAACGGAAAAGAAATCAAGGAGACCGCCGACAAGATCTCCGCGATTGATCATGTTGCAGATGTGGTCTGCTATGAATCCGCGGTAGACCTCAGCATTCCGAAGGAAATGCTTCCGCAGAAGCTCAACGATTTCCTGAACAAGGGCGACACCACTGTCATGGCGGTGTTTTTCGATGATACCACATCCGCGGACGGCACACTCGCCGCCATCGACGAGATGCGGGCCGTCACTTCAAAACAGTGCTTCATCAGCGGTATGTCTGCTATCACCACGGATATGAAGCATCTGACCGAAAGCGAAACGCTCATTTATACGGTGATTGCGGTGATTCTCACCAGCATTGTGCTGATCATCACAATGGATTCGTTCCTGATTCCGGTATTCTTCATGCTGAGTATCGGCTATGCAGTCGCATGGAATCTCGGCTCGAACATCGTGCTCGGAGAGGTCTCATTCATCACGCAGGCGCTCGCAATGGTCTTGCAGCTTGGTGTCACGATGGACTATTCCATTTTCCTCTGGCACAGCTACAAGGAGCAGCAGACCTACTATCCCGATGACCGCTGCGAAGCAATGGCACACGCTATTGCACAGACCGTCGGATCGGTCATCAGCAGTTCCTTTACGACAGTTGCAGGCTTCCTTGCCATGTGCTTTATGAGTTTCACGCTGGGTCTGGATCTCGGCATCGTCATGGCAAAGGGCGTTGTCTGCGGCGTGATTGCCTGCGTGACCGTTCTGCCGTCGATGATTCTGATTTTTGACCGTGCCATCGCAAAAACCTCGCACCGCGATTTCCTGCCGAAATTCACAAAAACCTCCGGCTTTATCGTGGCGCATACGCCGGTGTTTCTTGTCGCGGCAGTCGTGCTGCTGATTCCGGCGTTCTTCGGCTACAAGCACTATGATGTCTACTATAACCTTGACAGCACCCTTCCCGCAACACTGGACAGCGTGATTGCAAATACAAAGCTCTCTGAGGATTACGCTATGAACAGCACGCATCTGCTGCTTTGCGATGCCGATATGGACGCCAAAACCGCATCTGCTATGATCTCAGAGCTGGAAGCGCAGGACGGCATACAGTTTGTGCTGGGCTACAATTCGCTGGTCGGTCCGGCAATCCCCGATGAATTTGTGCCGGATTCCCTCAAGACCGCGCTGAAAAGCGAGAACTGGCAGCTTATGCTGATCGGCTCGGAATACAAAGTCGCTTCGGATGAAGTCAACGCGCAGATTACGCAGCTCAACCGCATCGTCTCAGATTACGACAGCAAGGCACTCCTGATCGGAGAAGCCCCCGCAACCAAAGACCTCATCGAAATTACAGCCCATGATTTTCAGGTCGTGAGCATCCTCTCAATCGCTGCGATTTTCCTCATCATCGCCCTGAACTTCAAATCGGTAACGCTGCCGGTCATTCTGGTCGGCGTGATTGAACTTGCTATTATGATGAACCTCGGCATCGCATATTATACCGGTACTTCGCTGCCGTTCATCGCATCGGTCGTCATCGGCACAATTCAGCTTGGTGCAACCGTTGACTATGCCATCCTCATGACAACCCGATACCGCACGGAACGCAGTTCCGGCAAGGAGAAGAAGGAAGCAGTCGGCATTGCACTGAAAACCTCTGTGCAGTCGGTCATTACATCGGCACTCGGCTTCTTCGCAGCTACAGTCGGCGTCGGCGTATACTCGCAGATCGGCATGATTTCATCGCTGTGTATGCTGCTTGCACGCGGCGCACTCATCTCCATGGCGGTCGTCATCACGGTGCTGCCGTCGATGTTCATGCTCTTTGACAAGCTCATCTGCAAAACAAGCGCAGGCTTTCTGCCCGATGACGGTACACAGCCGAATCACCGCAGACTGCTGCACGCTTTCCGATAATGAAAACGAAACAAAGGAGTAGATCTATCATGAAAACATACAGAAATTATATTGCCGCCGCCCTCGCTGTCATCCTTTCGGCAGGCATCACCGGTACATTCGCATACGCTAACAGCACACCCGCCGCAGAGAATCCCGCGGCAGTAGCAGAAGAAGCCGCATCGCTCCCCGCCCCCGCCGATCTCCGCACAGACGCATCTGCCGAAAAGGACGAGACAGTCTATGTGCTGGCTGGCGCAGACGGCAGCGTCAGAAAAATCATTGTAAGCGACTGGCTGCGCAATCACAGCGGTGCAAAAGAATTGCAGGACATCTCTGCACTGAGCGGCATCACCAATGTCAAGAGCGATGCGGAATACAGCATCAAAGAAGACGGCGCACTTGTCTGGGATGCAGAGGGCGATGACCTCTACTATCAGGGTACAGGCACAACAGAGCTGCCCGTCGGCATGAAAGTCAGCTATCTGCTGGACGGACAGACGATCAGTGCAGCAGATCTCGCCGGAAAAAGCGGCAGAATCACAATCCGCTACAGCTACGAAAACCATTGCAGCCGCACCGTCAGAATCAACGGCAAAGACGAGACAATCTATGTGCCGTTTGCGATGCTGACCGGCGTGATTCTCGATCAGTCGCATTTCTCAAACATTGAGATTACGAACGGCAAACTCATCAGCGACGGCAACAGAACAGTCGCAGCAGGCTTTGCGCTCCCCGGTATGCAGGAAACGCTTGGTATCGACAAGGATCAGCTTGAGATTCCCGACAGCTTTGAGATTACCGCAGATGTGCAGAATTTCGAGCTTGGCATGACCGTCACACTTGCCGTCAATGACCTGTTCAGCGGAATCGACACCGACAACCTGAACAGCATTGAAGATCTCGATGATGCTATGGACGACATGAACGATGCCATGAAAAAGCTCATGGACGGCAGTTCGCAGCTTTATGACGGCATCAGCACGCTGCTGGAGAAATCCGGCGAACTGGTCAAAGGGATTCATGATCTGGCAGATGGTGCAAAGCAGCTTCGTGACGGAACAGTCTTCCTTGCAGACGGCGCAAAAACGCTGCAAAACGGCACTTCAGAGCTGAACGGCGGTGCAGGCGATCTCAAAAAAGGCACATCGGAACTCAGCAGCGGTGCAGCTGCTCTGCAAAACGGCGCAGCAGAACTTTCAGCGGGTCTGGATACGCTCACTGCGAACAATGATGCAATCAACGGCGGCGCAAAACAGGTCTTTGAAACACTTCTGACGACCGCGAATACGCAAATTGCCGCCGCAGGACTCGATGCACCAGCCCTGACCATTGAAAACTACGCAGATACGCTGAATGCGGTTATCGGTTCGCTGGATGACGACAAGGTTTATGAAATGGCGCTGAAGCAGGTCACACAGGCAGTCGAAGCGAATCGCCCGCTGATTACAGAGAAAGTCACAGCAGCAGTCCGCGAACAGGTCAGAGAGAAGGTTGCGGAACAGGTGAAGCAGCAGGTCAGCGATGCCGTTACTGCACAGGTGCAGGCAAATGAGTCGCAGATTCGCGCAGCAGTCATTCAGCAGGCAGCAAATATGACCGCAGAGCAATTTGATGCAGCGGTTGCCGCAGGTCTCATCCCTGCCCAGCAGCAGGAAACAATCGAAGCAGCAATCGAAAAGACAATCCAGAGCCAAATCGAAGAGCAGCTCACTTCGGATGAAGTCAAGCAGAAAATCGGGACACTCACGACGGAAAATACCGATGCGCAGATGCAGACAGCTGAAGTGCAGACACTCATCGCGCAAAACACAGAAGCACAGGTACAGAAGGCAATCGCAGATAATATGGCGAGTGATGAGGTTCAGGCGAAGCTGAAATCCGCATCAGCGGGCGCACAGACCCTCATGAATCTCAAGACACAGCTCGACAGCTACAACGCATTTTATATGGGCCTGCAACAGTATACAGCAGGAGTCTCGGCAGCAGCAGAAGGTGCAGAAACACTGAAAAACGGCGTCGATACACTGAAAGAAGGTACATCGAAACTGGACAACGGCGCAGATGCCCTTCGAGCAGGTGTATCGAAGATCAACAGCGGCGCAGGTGCGCTGCAAAACGGTGCAGGCAGTCTGCAAACCGGTGCATCCGCCCTCTATGACGGCATTTTGAAATTGCAGGACGGCGTTCCTGCACTGACGGACGGTATCACACAACTGAAAGACGGAGCAATGCAGCTTTCAGACGGACTGGTCACCTTCAACAAGGAGGGCATCAAGAAACTCAGCGATGCAGTCGAAGGCGATCTGGACGGGCTGGTCGCACGGTTCAGAGCCGCCGTCGAGGCATCCCGCGACTACAGCAGCTATTCTGGCGTCGATTCTTCCATGAACGGCAAGGTGAAGTTCATCTACCGCACCGAAGAAATCGGCAAATAAATACAAAGCAAGAGCCGCTGTTCTTTCGGCAAACGGAAGAACGGCGGCTTCTTATTTATCTAGTAAATGCGTTAAAAGCAGCATACAAATCATCGAATTGCCAGCCTGTATAAGCGCACCAAAGGGCGCAGATCACGCACGCCTATATTCATATACAGGGTCTCATCAGAGGCACAGAATGCAAGCGGCGCAAAAACAAGCAGCATCCCGGCGAAAACCGGAATGCTGCTTTCTGAGTGGGCCATCAGGGACTCGAACCCGGGACCAACCGGTTATGAGCCGGGAGCTCTAACCAACTGAGCTAATGGCCCGCATATACAACAAAACCCAGAGCGCGAACTCTGGGCTTTGTGTGTCGGCATCGATCTATCTTCCCGGGCCGTCTCCAGCCAAGTATTTTCGACGCGAATGAGCTTAACTTCCGTGTTCGGAATGGGAACGGGTGGAACCTCATTGCAATAAACACCGACTCTCAAGGTCTGATACCCTGAAAACTGAACAGCAAGCATTGATCGAAATGTGAATCAAGCGAAGGAAAAGCCCTCGACCGATTAGTATGCGCTGGCTGAACACGTCACCGTGCTTACACCTTGCACCTATCAACCTCATAGTCTTTGAGGGGTCTTACTCGTTTGAAACGATGGGATATCTTATCTTAAGGTCGGCTTCACGCTTAGATGCTTTCAGCGTTTATCCGTTCCGTACATAGCTGCCCAGCCGTGCTACTGGCGTAACAACTGGTGCACCAGAGGTACGTCCATCCCGGTCCTCTCGTACTAGGGACAGCGCCTTTCAAATATCCTACGCCCACGACAGATAGGGACCGAACTGTCTCACGACGTTCTGAACCCAGCTCGCGTACCGCTTTAATGGGCGAACAGCCCAACCCTTGGAACCGACTTCAGCTCCAGGATGCGATGAGCCGACATCGAGGTGCCAAACCTCCCCGTCGATGTGAACTCTTGGGGGAGATCAGCCTGTTATCCCCAGGGTAGCTTTTATCCGTTGAGCGACGGCAATTCCATTCTCTACCGCCGGATCACTAAGCCCGAC
>DGVV01000101.1 GCA_002395085.1 Ruminococcus sp. UBA4275
CCACCTAAATTGTTATTAGCCCAAACAGTTTTTTTGCCGCGCAAATGTTCAGAAAGCGCCCATTGCAAATTCCGGTGCGGTATGGTATAATGAAAGCAGACAAAAACAATGAATACGGGTTTGCCGCGGGGCAGACCGACGAGGTTGGTTACAGGAGGATATGTATGCGCGCAATTTTGATTACCAATGACGACGGCATCGAAGCGGATGGTCTGATCCGGCTGGCGGCTGCGGCACAGGAATTCGGGGAGGTATGGGTCGTTGCACCCGATGCTCAGCGGAGTGCTGCATCGCACAGTATCAGTCTGCACAATACGATTGACATTTTCCCGCACGATTTCCCCGTGCGCGGGGTTCAGGCTTTTTCGTGCAGCGGTACGCCCGGCGACTGCGTGCGCGTGGGCAGCCTGAACATCATGCCGCGCCGTCCGGATGCGGTGCTTTCGGGCATCAACCGCGGCTACAATGTCGCCTCTGACCTGCAATATTCCGCAACGGCAGGTGCGGCGTTTGAAGGTGCATTTCAGGGCTATCCGTCCATCGCATTCTCTGAGGGCGACGGCACGGAACATTCGGTCACGGACGCCTATCTGCGGGAGATTCTTGCCGAATTGCTCACCAAAAAGCCGCCCGCAGGTCATATTTTCAATGTCAATTTTCCGGGATGTCCGCTCGCGGAATGCAAGGGCATTCTGCGCAACCGGAGTGTCTCACGCGGAATGTTCTACCGTGACCGCTATCGCGTGGTGGAACAGCTTCCGGCGGGCGGACTGCGTTATATGGTGGATGGTCTCTACAATGAGGATGCCGAGGCGGAAACCGACTTCCGTGCGCTTGTGGACGGCTATGTCTCGGTCGGCACGGTCAACAACATCGGCTACTGAGACAGACTGCCGCTGAAATTCTGCTGCGTCTGCACAGTGATGCCGCTGCCGCCGTCAAAGGTGAGCAGCACATCGCCGTCGAGGTCGGTGCGGTAGACTTCGCAGTCAGCATCGCGCAGACGGCGGAGCGCTGCAGGAGAAGGATGCCCGTAATCATTGCCCGCACCGCAGGAAATCAGCGCGATTTTCGGAGATGCGGCTTCCAGAAATGCAGCGGAGGAACTGCTGCTGCTTCCGTGATGCGAAACTTTCAGCACCTGTACATCCGGCACGAGAACGGCGGCAAGCCAATCGGCTTCTCCTTCCTGTTCGAGGTCTCCTGCCAGCAGAATGCGCTGTTTGCCGTAAGTGACGAGACAGCCGAGTGAACAGTTGTTGAGGTCAGTGTACGCGGAATTGTCCGTGCAGAGAAATTGCAGCGATGCGCTGCCAATGGGGATGGTCTCGCCGCAGATTCCTGCCCGAATCGGGATGTCAGAAGCAGCACAGCAATCGAGAACCGCTGTAAAGCTGACGGAAGCGGGCGTAAGTACAGCGGGGAAATCCGGCAGATAGAGCGCCTGTGCGGGAATCTCGGAGAGAATCGCAGCCATGCCGCCGATGTGGTCTGCATGGGGATGCGAATTGACCGCAAAATCGAGCCTTCTGATGCCAAGTGCGCGGAGGCATTGCAGCACGCGGATGCCCTGTTCAGGCTCACCGGCATCAATGAGAACGCTGTGTCCCTGTGCGGTGAGGAGAAAGGCGTCACCCTGCCCGACATCCAGCATCCGAAGCTGGAGGACATCCGGATCTGGCGGGGTGCGTTTCGGGCTGCCTGCGAGGAGCAGCAGCGCACACGCCCCGACTGCACACGCAGCCGTCAGCAGCATCGGAAGCAGGCGGCGGCGGAAATCGCTGCGCCGTTTCTGCCGTCTGATCCGGCGGTATTCTTTTTGCAGACGTCGCGCCTGTCTGGCTTCTTCGTCGCGGTCCGGCATTCTGCTGCCCCCTTTCCCTTAGTCCGGTTTGTTCTATTATAACATATATTGCGGCAAATTTCCATGCAGAAATTGAAAAACGTGCAGATGCAAGGATGCAGCAAAGAGTCTGGTGCATCCCGATGACCGGAATACCGGCAGAGAAATGCAGCAAATTGCCTGCGCGTGTACCTGAATGGGTGCAGTATTACTCTGTTTTTGAGAGGAGGTTCATGGTGCGGTTTCGTGCAGAAATGATTGCGCTGATCGGGCTGATGCTCCTGCTGCTTCTGTTTGCGGCAGTCAGGATGATCGGCAAAAACGGCGTATTTCCAAGCCAATCACGGTGAAAACTGTGATCGCCGGCATTGCGATGGCAGCATTGCTCCTGATGATTATTTCGGGGTTTGCGGAGAGAATATGGAACATTCTTGCGCCGATTTGAGCGGCGAACGGAGGTGCAGCGATGCGGGAGATTCCGGCAGCGCAGTTTAGGGAGATGCTGCCGCAGGTTTGCGCGGCGGCAGGGGATGCCGTCTATCCGGCTGCGGTTGCGGCGGGGTTGCAGAGCGGCAGAATGTTTGCGGGGGATTCTGCGGTGCTGATCTGGCATTTCTGCGGATTTGCGTACATTTCGGGCAATCCGGATGCCGCATTTCTCGCGGATGCTGCACATCTGATGCAGCATTCAGCGCGGCGGATGCTCCTCATCACGGATGATGCGGAAGTTATATCGTTTTTTGCGCAGAAACGCGCATTTTCGATGCCAAAGCGGCTGTACTTCTGTGCTGCTTCCGCACCGGAGATTCCCGCGCCGGCGGGGTTCACGCTGCGGCGCATAGATGCGGCATTGTTTCCGCGGGTGCAGGGCAGGATTGTGCCTGCATTTTCGTGGGAGACGGCGGAGCAGTTTCTTGCAAACGGCTTCGGCTGGTGCTTGATGGATGGCGAAACCGTCGCAGCTACGGCATTTTCGGCGGCAGTTGCGGCAGATGCAGCAGACATCGGTATCGAGACAGCAGAGGCATACCGCCGAAAGGGACTCGCAAAGGCGGCGGCAGCGGCGGTCATGTGGGAGGCAGTCTCCCGCGGGAAAATGCCGGTGTGGGCTTGTCATGAGGCGAATATCGGGTCGCAGAAAACCGCACAGGCACTCGGATTTCAGCATATCCGCACCTGCACGGCAATCCAGCGGCAGGAATGCATTTGACCCGGTTTCGTGCAGATCAGCCGCCTGCTATGCGGCATATACTATAAATATATGGAGTGGAAAATGGAAAATCCGTGGAAAACGATCCGGCTTTCAGACTATGAAAATCACATGAAACTGGAAACCGTCAGGCAGCTTCAGACCCTCAGCAGCATGATGCGCACGCAGCTTCATGCGTATGCGGCAGAAAGCGTCATGATTCTGGGTGTTGCGGGCGGAAACGGTCTGGAACACATCGCGGCAGGGCAGTTTGCGGCTGTTTACGGCGTAGACGTGAATCCTGCCTATTTGCTGGCGGTGCAGGAACGGTTTTCACACCGGCTGCCGGAACTGAAGTGTCTGTGCGCAGATCTGAACACGGATTGCGCGGCGCTGCCCCATGCAGATCTTGTGATTGCGGATCTGCTGATTGAGTACATCGGCTGCGATCAGTTTCAGAATGTCATCCGGCAGGTAAAGCCGCGGTATGTCTCCTGCGGTATTCAGGTGGATGCGGACAGCGGATTTGTCTCGGAATCGCCGTATCTGCACGCTTTTGACGGTCTGGAGCAGATTCATCGGCAGATCTGTGCCGCGGCACTCTCGGATGCACTTGCGGAGATCGGCTATCAGCGGACGGATACCGCGGAATATCCGCTGCCGAATGGGAAAAAGGTCGTAAGAGCGGATTTTTCGTTTGCACCAGACAGAAAACCCTGAGATAAATCCATATACAGAAAGAGGGGAGGGATTTCTTTGGAATTGCTGATTGCACAGATTCGCCTGCCGCGCGCCGTATTCGCGCAGGACAGCCTGCGCCTTGCGCCGGTCACGCTGATCTGCGGCGGGATCGGGACGGGGAAAACCGTGCTGACACACGTTTTTTCGCATCCGGATGCGCTGACATACCGCAGCGGTCTGCGTGCGGCGGACTGCACTGTCCGCATCTATGACCGCCGCTATTCGGCACAGATCAGCCGGCAGCTTGGCGCACTCAGCGGCATTGTACCGGCACAATACGGCATGGGGCTTGCGGAAACATCGCATCAGCTGGAGGCTGCAAAGCGGGAGATTGCGGGAATGGAAGCCGAACTGGAACATCTGCGGCTGGAGGAAGCTGACCGTTCTGTGCGGTTTGCGGTGCGCTGTGAACAAAAAACCGCGTCCATGCGGGCGCGGTTTCCGGCGGCATTCCGGCAGGTGAAGCAGGCGCATCAGTTTGCGGAGGCGCTGCTGCATTCGATGCCGCGTTTCCGGGAATTCGGGGAACTCGCGGCGATGTACGAGGCAGCATTTCCGGTGCAGTATCCCATGCTGCCGGACATCCCTGACCCTGCGGTGCTGGATCATCTGCCGGATGTCTCCGCAGATGCGTACCGGGAGGCGGCAAATGCGCTGTTTATTCCGATTCAGGAGGGGCTGCGGCAGCGGTGTCCGCAGGCAGATTACACGCCGCTGCTGCGCGCTATGACAGCTCTGCGGCAGGTGATTCGTGAAAATCTGGCGCGGATGCAGGAAGACGGCACATCGCCCGCACCGACCACTGCATTGGCAGAAGATCTGCGGCGGGAACTGATTGCAGTCAATGAAACGGTACGCAGCCGGCAGATCAGCGGGGGGCGTACTGCACAGCACGACTGCACCGCAGCAATGATCTCTGCGGCGGCGTATCAGCTCCGGCACGACATCGGCAGGCGGCAGGCGGAGATTTCCGGCAGCGCGCTGCGCCGGCAAATGCTGGAGGAACAGCGGAATGAGGCGGAAAGCCGTCGGGATGCGCTGGCTGCAAAGCAGAAGCGTATGCAGGGCGGACAGCAGGATCTTGCGCTGACTGCGGCACAGATCAACCGCTTTCTGCGGGATGCGGATGTCACGGGCATAGCCCTGCGCACACAGGCAGACGGCACATACATGACCGTGCGTGCGGACGGTACGCCTGCGGAACAGATTAGCTGGGGGGAACAGCGGCTGCTGTCTTTCCTGTATTTTGATGCGGTTCTCCGGACGGTCACAGGGGATTGCCTTGCAGTGCTGGATGATCCCTTTTCCGGCATGGATGACACGGCAGCTTCGGTCATCCGGCGCTGCATCACGGATGCTTATGCGCGCGGCAACCGCATTTTGCTTACGCTGCACGATCCGCAGATCATGCGGGAGATTGCTGCACTGCTGCCGGAAGCGGTCTGTATGCGGCTGGATCGCTCGCCGGACGGTACGGTTATCCGCGCAGATACGTGATGATTACGGTTCTGCGGGGAGGGGGTCAAGGCCCTGTGCGGCGAGTGCGGCGTTGATCTGTTCCGTGTAGCGCTGCGTGATGCTGCCTGCCCCGATGACTGCTTCGCCTGCAAGATCGCCGTTTTTATCGTAGAACAGGGTGGTGGGAGTGTACATCAGTTCGCCGTAGAGCGTATTGAGATCGCCGTCGCCGGAGGTCAGCGTGATGCCGCTGTAGCCCGACTGTTCCAGAAAAGCGGGGATGCGGTCTGCCGCCTGCGAATATTCCGCATCGAGACACCAGGTTATCAGGCGCACATTCTCCGGCAGACCGGCGGCAAATGCGGCGACCTGCGGCATCTCCTCGATGCAGGGCGGGCAGGTTGTGGACCAGATATGGATGATATTGACATCGGCATCCGCAAGATCGGAAGCGGTAAATGTGCCGCCGCCGAGGGTGTTTGCGTTGAAGCTGTGCAGCGCGGTGAATGTGCTGCTTTGTGAAGTGCCGCTGTCATTTGCGGAGTCTGCCGCGGCACTGATGTCCGGTTCGCTGCCGGTATCGGGTGTTCCGCAGCCGGTGCAGCACCATGCCAGCAGGGCGGCAGAAAGGAAGATCGGGAATTTACGCATTCGGAGTTCCTTCTTTCACTATAAGATAGTATCATTATACTATATCCGCTAATAATTTGTCAATGCGCACAGTTCCTCGGAGATTGTTCGAGAGAACTGTGCGCATTGCTGCAAGATGATCCAAACGCTCACCAAAATTTGCGAAACAAAAATTAACCTATCAAAATTTGCGAAAGAGTTGTTCGCAGGTGGAATATTTTTTTGTGATAGCAACACAAAGATGCACAAAAATACAAACATTGCATCGTGCAACTATCCAAAATTTACGAAAAATAAGTAAGAAGTCTGCAACAAATTCGTATTTCGCAAAATCATTCATTGACACAAATTGCAAAATATGGTAGACTAAAAGCAATCAATTGGTATAGAGGGGGTCTATACAAACCGCAACCAAACCGCAATCCGTAAAGAGAACCACGCAAAATGATATTGGAGGGATTTATCATGAAACACAAACTCTTTGGGATAATGAGTGCTGTGGTCATCACACTCGCATCTATCCCGGCCATTCCGGCGTATGCAGATACTGCAAATGTCGGCGACACGCTTCGTGTCGGCAATGGCAACCGCAATCAGCATCGCGGCGACTGCGATGGCTTCAGCTATGAAATCTGGCTGGACCAGACCGGCGGCAGCGGCTCCATGACACTCGGCAAGGGCGCTACGTTCAAGACTGAGTGGAGCGCAGCAGTTCCGAGCGGCAACTTCCTTGCACGCCGCGGCCTTTCGTTCCCGTCGAACAAGAAGGCGACCGATTACGAATACATCGGCATGGATTACGCCGCAACCTACCAGCAGACCGCCAGCAACAACGGCAACTCCCGTCTCTGCGTCTATGGCTGGTTTGAGAACAAGGGCGCTGCCGGCAACCCGCCGCTCGTTGAGTACTACATCATCGAGGACTGGGTCAGCTGGTGTCCGGATGCAAGCGGCACGATGGTCACCATCGACGGCGCACAGTACAAGATCTTCCAGATGGATCACACCGGTCCGGATATTCACGGCGGTTCTTCCACGTTCAAGCAGTATTTCAGCGTTCGCCAGAGCAAGAGATCTTCCGGTCACATCACGGTGTCCGATCACTTCAAGGCTTGGGCAGCGCAGGGCTGGGGCATCGGTAACCTCTACGAGGTTGCACTGAATGCTGAAGGCTGGCAGAGTTCCGGTGTCGCAGATGTCACCAAGCTTGATGTTTACACGACCAAGAAGCCTGGCGGAGATGACATCGGAGACGATCCGGATCCGCAGCCGCAGCCGGATGATGTCAGCTTTACCGCTCCTTCCGGCAAGGGCACCGGCATCACCGATGACTTCGAGGGTACCGGCACCAACTGGCAGGCAAGAGGCGAAGACTGCAAGTACGGCTTCACCGAAGCAATGGCACACGGCGGAAAGAAGTCTCTGTATGTTACCGGCAGAACCGGCGCATGGAACGGCTTTGAAGTTCCCGGCGGCTCTGAGCTGAAGGCAGGCGGTTCCTACAGCTTCGAGGGCTATGCAGCCTACAAGAGCGAATACAGCACCGGCTTCACGCTCGGTCTCATGTATGAAGACAGCAGCGGAACGAAGCATTATGACGATATTACGGATGCAACCGCAAAGAGCGGCGAGTGGTCCAAGCTGGCAGATACCTTCACGGTTCCGAGCGGCGCATCGAACATCTCGCTCTATGTGCAGACCACTTATACCGAGACCCCCGCAGCGAAGGATCTCATTCCGTTCTTCCTCGATGATGTCAAGCTGACCACAGACGGCAGCAGCATCGTCACCACCGGTCCGGATGATCCGAACCCCGGCCCCGGCACTGACAACAGCGGCGATTATCCCTACACCCCCGGCGGCTCCAACTTCCGCGATGTGTTCGGTCCGTTCTTCCGTACCGGCACCTGCCTGACGGCAAGTGACCTCGGCACTCTTTCTGATTACATCAAGCAGCACTACAACTCCATCACCCTCGAAAACGAGATGAAGCCGAATGATCTGCTCGACCAGAATGCATCCAAGGCAGCTGGCAGCGTCAAGATCAAGCTCAGCTCCGCAGCAAATGTGCTGAAGTTCTGCGAGCAGAACGGCATTGGCGTCCGCGGCCATACGTTTGTGTGGTATTCCCAGACTCCGACCTGGTTCTTCAGAGAGAACTTCGATAACAACGGACAGTACGTTTCCAAGGAAGAGATGGATAAGCGACTCGAAGCAATGATCTCCGAGACTTTCGCAGCCATTAAGAGAGACTACCCGAAGCTCGACCTCTATGCTTATGACGTCTGCAACGAGCTGTTCCTCAACGACGGCGGCGGACTCCGCCACACCTACGATGTCACCAACAGCCCGAAGTCTGAGTGGGCTTGCGTTTACGGCGAAGGCAGCAACGAGTTCATCATCAAGGCATTCAAGTACGCAAGAAAGTACGCTCCGGAAGGCTGCAAGCTCTACCTGAACGACTACAACGAGTACATGGATAACAAGCGCGAAGACATCTGCAAGATGGCAAAGGCAATCCTCGCAGAAGGCCCGTACATTGACGGTATCGGTATGCAGTCCCACCTCAAGACCGGCTATCCTTCCGGTCAGCTTTACGAAAAGGCAATCAAGGCGTTCAGCGATCTCGGCCTCGATGTTCAGATCACTGAGCTTGACATCACCGATGAAGGCGATCAGACCGGCTGGGCAAAGTCCTACAAGGAAATCTACGATGTCATTCTGAGGAATGCTGACAAGATCTCCTCTGTCACCCTGTGGGGTGTCGGCGATGACTACAGCTGGAGAAGCTATGGTCATCCGCTGCTGTGGACCGGCGGCCACGGTTCTGTGCCGAAGGCAAAGTCCCTCTACTCTGAAATCCTCGCAATGACTTCAAACTATACTGCTCCGCAGAAGGTAACCACCACCACGACTACCACCACGACCACTACTACTACCACCACCACGACTACTACGACCACCACTACTACGACTACGACCACCACCACGACTACTACCACTTCTTCGGACGGCCCGAATCCGAGCGGCAAGAAGGGCGATGTCAACTGCGACGGCGTTGTCGATGTCAAGGACGCAGTTCTTCTCGCACGTATCGTCGGCGGCGACACCAACGTTGCTGCTGATGTCACGGATATTGGCATGGCAAATGCAAACTGCGACGGCGTGGCAGGCGTCAAGACCGGTGACCTCACACTCCTTCTGAGAGTCATCGCAAGACTGACCACGTTCTGATTCCCTTCATTCGCAGCAGTCAATCGGCGCACATCCGGCTTCGGGTGTGCGCCGAATTGTTTTGCGCGCAGAAGCGAGGAAATACAGTTTTGTTCAATCAGCCGAAAAACATACTGCGGGAGGGCACGCTGTCAATCATTCTGATGAAAGCCCCGCAGGGTGTTGACATTTCCGGCGAAATCTGGTACAATATAAGAAATATAGGCTGGATTATGCAAGTAACCCAAATATAGAGAAAGCGGTGAATGTATCTTGATGTCGCATCTCCGAAAATGCGCGTTCCTCACGGTGATGTTTTCCCTCGTCATGTTCGGTGCGGCTGCCTGCGGCAAAGATGATGCCGGCGAATCCAATCTGGATCCCAATTTGTTTACGGAGATCAGAGATCTTCCGGTGACGACTTCTTTGACCACGACAACTGCTACGACTGCTTCCGAGACTACTACAGAGACAACAACAACGACGACCACTACAACAACGACTACTACGACGACGACAACCACCACCACAACAACGACAACTACCACGACAACTACCGTCGTGACCACCACCTCGACCGGCGTTTACACTTATAACGGGCCGGCAGGTCATGAACTGACCGATACCTACCGTGCGTTCCTCAGCAATACGGTTTTTGTCGGAGACAGTATTTGCAGCGGTTTGCGCGTGTACAAGATTCTGCCGGATGATAACTGCGTCGCAGTCGGCAATGTCGGTGCGCGCAATATCTTCGATTACACCTTCCCTGTGCGCGGCAATGAGTTCGGCGTGAGCTATTCGCTGCAGCTTCTCAGCCCCAGATATGTCGTCTTCAGCATGGGCATGAATGATATCAACATGACGACGCAGGAACAGTTCGTTGCAAATTATAACAATCTTCTGGATACGGTGCATTCACTGCTGCCGGATGCGAAACTCTACGTCGCCTCCATTACGCCGATTTCCAATGACGTCGATTTCAGCACGAATGATAAAATTGACAGCTATAATGCTGCCATCAGGAATGACCTTACCACGAACGGCAAGGGCTATGGCTATCTCGATGTCGCAAAAGATCTGAAGAATGCGTGGAACGGTCTGAATATGCAGTACAGCGGCGGTGACGGTATCCACCTTGCGCCGGAAGCTTACTATGTGTATCTGCACCAGATTTGCAGACAGCTTGTCGATACCGGTCTTGTCGCGGGACAGGGCAAAAACGGCGTCTGGTACGGCGACACATCGAATTAACCTGAAAATTGCATACAAACAAGAGGCAGACTGTGTGAAGGCGCGGTTTGCCTCTATTTGCGTATGCGTTTTTTCTTCAATCATCCATTGAAATTTTTCGTGTAATGTGATATAATAACAATAAGTATGCTTGCGGCGAATCGGTCTTTCCGGATCGCGGCAGAGGAGGTTCAAAATGGCAGAAAATACGGTATATTCGCTCGGCATTGACATTGGTTCAACCACCGTCAAGACCGTTGTGATGGATGAAAACTGCACGATTCTTTCCAAATGCTACCAGCGGCATTTATCGCGTGTGCGCGAGACGGTCGCTGATCAGCTTACCGCGCTGCGGAAGCAATATCCGGATGCGGCATTCCGCATCTGCATTACCGGTTCAGCGGGTCTCGGACTCGCCCAGAGTGCCGGCATCCCGTTTGTACAGGAGGTTCATGCGGCGTTTCTCGCTGTGAAAGCGGATTATCCGCAGGCAGATGTCGTGATCGAGCTGGGCGGCGAGGATGCGAAAATGATCTTCCTGACCGGCGGTACGGAACAGCGCATGAACGGTTCGTGCGCGGGCGGAACGGGCGCTTTCATCGACCAGATGGCGACGCTGCTTGGCATTACTGCGGATGATATGGATGCGCTGTCTCTCAAGGCGGAGAAGCGCTATCCGATTGCATCGCGCTGCGGCGTGTTTGCAAAATCGGATATTCAGCCGCTTCTGAATCAGGGTGCGCGCAGAGAAGATATTGCCGCGAGTATCTATCAGGCAGTCGTTGACCAGACCGTTTCGGGTCTCGCACAGGGCCGCACAATCGAAGGGACGGTGCTGTTCCTCGGCGGGCCGCTTTCCTTCCTGAAGGGACTGCGTGAAGCGTTTGTGCGGACGCTCAAACTCGATGACGAACACGCGATTTTCCCTGAAAATGCGCCGGTTTTCGTGGCTTATGGCTGTGCGATGTATGCGCAGCAGACCGCAGAACCGATGCTGCTGCATGATGCCATTGACAAGATCGTTCACGCGGCAACCGGCGGCAATACGGTCACAAGTGACCCGCTGTTTGCTTCGCGCAAGGAGTACGACGCATTCGTGGCGCGGCACAAGGCACATGATCTGCCGTTTGCTGACCTGCGAACCGTCACCGGCAATGCCTATCTCGGCATCGACGCCGGTTCGACGACCACAAAACTTGTTCTCATCACCGAAAACGGAGACCTGCTGTATCAGTATTACGCCGCAAACCGCGGTCAGCCGCTTGACCGTATTGTGCATCAGCTCCGCAAGATCTACGACGAAAAGAATCCGGATCTGCACATCCGCGCATCGGCGGTCACGGGTTACGGTGAGGACTTCATCAAGGCGGGTCTCGGCATTGACTTCGGCATCGTTGAGACAGTCGCACACTTCAAGGCGGCATCGTATTTCTGTCCGGATGTCGATTTCATCATGGACATCGGCGGTCAGGACATCAAATGCTTCAAGATCCGCAATCACTGCATCGACAGCATCATGCTGAATGAGGCCTGTTCTTCCGGCTGCGGATCGTTTATTCAGAGTTTTGCGCAGGCGCTTGGCTATGAGATTGCGGATTTCTCGCAGCTTGGATTGTTTGCACGGCATCCTGTGGATCTCGGTTCACGCTGCACGGTGTTCATGAACAGTTCGGTCAAGCAGGCGCAGAAGGACGGCGCAACCGTGGAGGACATCTCCGCAGGTCTTTCGTCGTCAATCATCAAGAATGCAGTTTACAAGGTCATCCGCGCAAAATCCGTGGAGGAGCTTGGAAAAAATATCGTTGTGCAGGGCGGAACATTTCTCAATGACGCCGTGCTGCGGTCGTTTGAGCTGGAACTGGGGCGCGATGTGATCAGACCGGCAATCTCCGGACTGATGGGCGCATTCGGTGCGGCACTCTATGCACGCGAACATACACCGGAACAAACCACAACCATCACCGCTGAAAAGCTGCGTAACTTCGATTATAAGACGCGCAGCGCGAAATGCGGCGGATGCACTGCGCACTGCGCGCTCAATATCGTGATCTTCCAGGACGGCGGACGCTTTATCTCCGGCAACCGCTGCGAGAAGGGCGCGGGCAAGGCAAAGCAGACGCAGATTCCCTCGATTTACGAGTTCAAATATCAGCGCATTCTCGATCAGGCACAGAAGCAGCCGCTTGGTACGCCCTGCGGAACAGTCGGTCTGCCGCTGGCGCTCTCCTTCTATGAGCAGATGCCCTTCTGGACGGAACTGTTCACGAAACTTGGCTTTGCCGTGAAAATTTCGCGTGAGAGTGACCGCGGTGTCTACTATCAGGGGCAGCACACCATCCCCTCGGATACGGTCTGCTATCCTGCTAAAATTGCGCACGGACACATTGAAGATCTGCTGGAACAGGGTGTGGATTTCATTTTCTGGCCGTGCATGAGCTATAATGTGGATGAGGGCGACAGTGATAACCATTACAACTGTCCGGTTGTCGCGTACTATCCGGAACTGCTGCGTGCGAACAATGCGCGGCTGACGAAGGAGAATTTCGTGACGCCGTACATGGATCTCAACCGCAGACGCGGTGTGTATCTCTCGCTGAAAGAGGCGCTGAAGGGTTGGCATTACACAGGCGATCTCAAAGCGGCTGTGGATGCGGCGTTTGAGGCGCAGAAGCGTTACCGCACCGACGTTGTGGAGGAAGGCAGACGCATCATCCGCGAGGCGCGTGCAGAAGGCAGAAAGATCATCGTGCTGGCAGGCAGACCCTACCACATCGACAAGGAGATCAACCACGGCATTCATAAGCTCATCACGAGTCTGGGCATGGCGGTTGTCAGCGAGGATGCCGTTGCGCCGTTTGCGCACGCAGGCAGCCTGAAAGTGCTGAACCAGTGGACATATCACGCGAGAATGTACCGTGCAGCACAGTATGTGACCACGCAGCCGGATATGCAGCTTGTGCAGCTTGTCTCTTTCGGCTGCGGCATCGACGCCGTGACAACAGACGAGGTGCGCTCCATTCTGGAAGAAAACGGCAAGCTCTATACACAGCTTAAAATCGACGAAATCAACAATCTCGGTGCGGCAAAGATCCGTCTGCGTTCGCTGGTTGCGGCAATGGAGGATGCACCTGTCCGCGAGACTGTTACCGTATAAATCACAGCAACATCTGCAAGGAGGGATACCATGCACAAGCTGATGGCCGCGGCACTTGCCGCAATGGGACTGCTCGGCGCATGGGCAGCGATTGAGAATACGGCGCTGCTGGAGGTCACGGAATATGAGGTCGGCATTCCGAATATGCCGCGTACCGTACAGATTTCGGATCTGCACCGGCGGCGTTTCCGGAAGGACAATGCGGCGCTGATCCGCACGGTGGCGGATCTCCGGCCGGAGCTGATTGTCATTACGGGTGATCTGGTTTCGCGCACGGTGACAGAGCTTTCCGGCACGGCGCGTCTGCTGCGGCGGCTGCGGGCAATTGCACCGGTCATCATGATCTACGGCAATCACGAGCTGGATCTGAAACCCTCTGTGCAGGCGGAAATGCAGGAGATGATTCATCGCAGCGGTGCAATTCTGCTGGATAATAAGACCATGACGTTCCGCGGTGTCCGGTTTGCCGGCATCACGCTGACGCGCTCGCATTACCGCGGCGGGGGACTGTTCGGCTTCCGCGGGGCGCGTACCTGTACCATTGAAACGATGCAGCAGGCGCTCGGAGACTGCGCCGAAGATACTGTGCTGCTGGCACATAACCCGCTGTTCTTTCCGGCGTATGCGCACTGGGGCGCGGCGCTCACGCTCTCCGGACACGTTCACGGAGGTGCGCTGCGTCTGCCGCTGATCGGCGGTCTGCTTTCGCCGGAGCGCAGATTTTTCCCGCGCTATGACAAGGGGCTTTACCGTCTGCGCGATGCGGAAATGATCGTCAGTGCGGGGCTTGGCAAACTGCGGCTGTTCAATCCGCCGGAGCTTTGCCTGATTACCCCCTGCAAAGAGGAAACCTGACAGTTTGTTTGTAACTGGATGAAAGGAAGTGCTTGGCAATGGCTGCACCGGAGCTGAATCCTGTTCTGCGGGAAGAACTGCAAAATTATCTGGATAATACCAGCAGCCCGCGCAATATCACACGCATGATTCTGACGGTTCTGACACTGATTTCGAGTCCTTTCTGTATTCCGTTTCTGTATTATTCGTATTGTGCAGAGATTGGCGTTTACTGGCTTGTGCTTCCGCTTTCCGCTCTGGCAATGTGGATTATGGGCTGGGGCAGAGATTACGGCAAAAAAGCACCGCCTGTCTGTGTGCGGGACGGCAGATATACCTGCGTGACCATTCGCTGCAAAGAGAAGATTGAGAATACGAAAGGAAAAGCACCTTATCTGCTGCGCGGCCTGGACGGCGGGCTCTATGAATGTCCGCGCTTTCTGGATTATCGGAATGCAAGAGAAGGCGACAGCTATCTGGCTGTGTTTGCCGGCGGCAAAGCGTATGCCTTCTCCGGTGAAACGAGTGTCAGCAGCGATCTGACAGATCCTGCGTACAATACACTTGTACCGGAGGATGCTCCTGATTTTTCAGAGGAGATACTGATGCTGAAACTGAAGTGAGTAATCCGCAGCCTGACGTTCTATGCTGATCTGTAAGGCTGGTTTCATGAGCGATATAGAAGGAAGGGAAACGTATGGATTTGCTGACACCGAAACAGCACTATGAATTTGAAGGTTATCTGGTCCGCATGGAGTCCAACAAAAAATGGTTCAGTGCCATTTTATTTGCAGCCGGTATCGGGTGTTTAATGTTTGGTGCGGGTATACTGTTCATGGGACTGATTCTGGCAGCGCTCATTGTGAGAGGCAACACGAGCAAACATCGTTCCGTCCGCAGAAACAACGGCGAAATCAAGTGGACTGAGCTGGAAATGTTCCGCAGCGGACAGTATCGGTGCAGTGTTGTGACCATTGGTGCATTGGCTGGTGTGAGAAAGGAAAACGGCGTCAATTTTCTGCGGGATACGCTGGGTGTTGAGTATGCCTGTCCGTTCCAGCAGGATTATGAAAATGCACGTCCGGGAATGCAGATGGTGGCGATTCAGCTTGGCACATCGCGCTATGTTCTGCACGCAGATGTGCTGGAAGGCGAGCTGACGCTGGAGGAGACCATTCAGCAGCAGCAGTTTCAGCCGCCGCAGTTTCAGCTGCCGCAGCAGGTCTATCCGGATGATATTATACAGGGTCAATTTGCGCAGCAGGAACAGTACAGTCAGCAGCCGATTCCGATTCCGCTGGCAATGCCTGCCCGCCGCGGAGAGCGTTCTCCGAACCGTGCGCCTATGCCCATGCCTATGCCGATGCCCGCGCCTGCACCGAAGAAGTCCGAAATGGAGCCGCTTATTACATCGGCAGATGCCTATGACGATTCTGATTTGAATATGCTGATGCCGGAGGATGATCCGTAACCGCCGGCAGGCATGAGATCCAACAGAGAGGACGACCGATCATGGGAACAGAAGACCGTGAAAGAAAACTGCGCTCTGTTCATGCGCATAAGGAAAGCTTTGTCGTAGCCGCGCCGAACGGGAAATATACGCTGATGCAGCGGCTTGGCAGGCGGCTGACATACTGGTATACGCTGCCCTTCGGGGAATCGCAGAATCAGTTTAATGCAGCCTCTGCGGAGATGCTGAGCAGTGTTCACGAATCGCTGAGTGCGGTGGAGGAGCGGCTTGCCTCGCTGGAAACACAGCTTGAACGCCGTGTGTTTTCGTTTACGCAGGAGCAGCGGCAGAGTCTTGCGCGTGCGCAGAGCGCATGGAATGACAATTTTGATCTGCTGCGCGGGGAGATTGACCGCAGCCTGTGCCGGATTGCGCCGGAGAGCCGGCTTTCTGCGGGGGAATCTGCGCTGATGCGTCTGCCGCAGATCGGTACAGAGTCGCTGTATCCGGAGCTGCACGATGTGCAGAATGCGCTCACGCCGGAGGAGGTGCAGGGCGCATTGGATGCGCTTTCTGCGAGTTATTCTGCGCTGCTGAAGGAGAGTCTGCAAAAGGGACTCTCTGCACCGACAGAGCGTCCGGTGGTATTGCTTTGCAGGCAGCTTCAGAGCGGCGATGCGGTCAGCGATGAGGTCTGGGATCTGTGCGGAATGCTGCGCCGTGCAAGCCGGCATCCGGCGTGTATTGTCTCGCTGGAACAGGCAGGCGGTGAATCTGCAAAGCAGGGCTATGTGCATCAGGTTCCGGAAGATCAGCTTGCTGACTGGATCAAAGCGCAGAATCCTGCACTGATGATCGTCTGCGGACGCACACCGGAATTGCTTTTTTCATCGGGCGGTGTGCTGCTGCATCAGAATTGTCTGGTGCGTGTGACGGGTCAGGATCCGCTGTACGGGATTGGCGCGGCGGAAATGCAGGAGCTGCTGCATCTCTGTGACAGCGGTGTGCATCGTTACTGTACCGCGGCAAAGCATTGCGCAGATAAAATGGAGCAGCTTGGATTCCGGCGTCCGGCGGTGCTGTATCCGTATGCAGATGCCGGAAACCGGATGCCTGTGCGGCGTCCGCGCAGCTTTGATGCCGCGCATTTCACGGTCGGTGCAATGGCGGATGCAGCATCGCTGCCGCTGCTGTGCGAGATTGTGCAGCAGAACCGCGATCTGCATTTTGTTGTGCTGATGCAGCCGCAGGCATCTCTGCCGGATGCGCTGCGCCGTGCCGCAAATTGCACACTGCAAACGCTGAGCAGCGATTTATCTGCATTTTACGCAGCAGCAGACTGTATCCTGCTGCCTTACGGCGATGCCGCACAGACGGAAGCCTGTTCCCGGATGGCGCTTGCGGGAATGCACAGCGGCATCCCGACGGTATGTACGCCGGCAGCGGGCATTGCAGAAATGATTGAAAAAACGGGGCTGGGAACGGTTTCTGCGCGGGCAGATGCCGCATCGCTTGCGGATGCCCTGCACGAGACCGCTGCACAGTATGCGGAATACCGCACGCCGCAGCGGGCAGAGCTGCTCCGGCAGACGGCATCCGGTGAGGCGTTTGTGCGGCTGGCGGAACAGTGTATCGCGGAGGCAGCTCCGGTGAACGTGCCGACGCTGGCGGAGTGGGACGGTCTGCTGATGCAGTCCGGCAGCGGGCTGATTCGCGGCGAGGCGGCAGTCCGTGCGCACTATCAGCGGATGGATGTTGCGGAGAATTATACAGAGCAGCGGTTTGCGGCATATCCGCACAGTTGCTTTGATGTGATGGAGCGCACGAGTGTGCGGGTGCTGCTGGAACAGGCGCTCGCGGGGAAAGAGAATCCGCTGCTGCTGGATGCCGCCTGCGGTGACGGCAGAATGCTGGAATGTCTGCTTCCGCTGGGGCGCTGCACAGCGGCAGATGCCTCTCCGGCGATGCTGCAAGCCCTCCGGCTGCGCGTGAATACGGCGAATGTTTCGCTGCTGGAGATGGATTTGCTGCGCGGCACGCTGCCGGAACAGTATGATGCAATCACCTGTTTCCGGCTGCTGCGGCACTGCATCTACGCCGACCGCCGTGTTCTGTGGGCGAAATTCCGCAGCATTCTGAAGCCGGACGGCGTGCTGCTGTTTGATGTGCCGAATCAGCAGTTTGAGCTGCCGCAGCGTGAAAAGACCGGCTGGGCGGAATATGCGGTCTACAGCGTATCGTGGACGCGCGAGGCGATTACGCGGGAGCTTGCAGAGAACGGTCTGCGTGCCGCCGCGATTGTGCCTGTCGGGGCGGGGCTTTATCCGATGCCGGCGCAGTTCCGCGGAGAACCGGCGACGTATACGGTGCTGGCTGTGCCGGCAGACTGACGCCGGAACTGGAGGAATTCAATAATGTCTGAATTGATTGAAAAGCTCGCATCTGCGCATGATCTGAGCGATGAGGAACTGCTGGAGTTTCTGATGCAGCCGCAGCCGGAGCAGGAATTGTTTGCGGCGGCAGATGCGGTGCGGCGCGAAAACTACGGCGACGCGGTGTATCTGCGCGGGCTGATTGAGTTTACGAATTACTGCAAAAATGACTGCTATTACTGCGGCATCCGGCGCAGCAATACCCATGCAGAACGCTATCGGCTGAGTCCGGAGCAGATTCTGGATTGCTGTGCGGAGGGCTATGCGATGGGCTACCGCACCTTTGTCCTGCAAGGCGGCGAAGACCCCTATTTCACGGATGAACGGGTCTGTGAGATTGTTTCCGCGATCCGTGCGGGCTATCCGGATTGCCGCATCACGCTTTCTATAGGCGAAAAAACGCGTGAAAGTTATCAGGCATATTTCGAGGCGGGCGCAAACCGCTATCTGCTGCGGCACGAAACCGCTGACCCCGCACATTACCGGATGCTGCATCCGGAGAGCCTTTCGCTGGAAAACCGCAAACGATGTCTCTATGATCTGCGGGACATCGGCTATCAGGTGGGCAGCGGCTTCATGATCGGTTCGCCGTATCAGAAACCGGAGCATATTCTCGCAGATGTGCGCTTTTTGCAGGATCTCAAGCCTGCGATGATCGGCGTCGGACCGTTCATCACGCACAGTGAAACGCCCTTTGCGGATTTTCCGTCGGGGGAGCTGCATTTCGGGCTGAAGATTGTTGCGATGCTGCGGCTGCTGTTCCCGAAGGTGCTGCTGCCCGCAACAACCGCATTCGGAACGCTGCATCCGCAGGGGAGAGAGCTGGCGCTGAAAGCGGGCGGAAATGTCATGATGCCGAATCTCTCGCCGCGCAAAGTGCGCCCGCTGTACGATCTCTATGAGAATAAGGTCTGCGTGGATGAGGAAGCGGCACAGTGCCGCGGCTGCATGGAAGCGCGCGTGAAATCCGTGGGATACCGTGTGGAGGTTTCTGTGGGCGATTCGCTTGTTCGGTAAACGGAGGATTGTGCCATGAAAAAGACAATATTTTGCGGCATTCTGGCGGCGATTGCAGTCTGGATTCCGCTGCTGCTGGCGGATGCGTTTGACGAATTCATCCTGAATGCGGATGCGACAATGGCAGGTTTGGTGTTTTTCGGAATGCCGTTTGCGATGCTGGCGCTGTACATCCGGCATAACCGGAAAGAGAAGCCCGACGCAAAGAAACTCACCGTGTGGCTGCTGAGCTACGCGCTGGCGTTTCTGCCGATCTGGTTTGCCTTCTGGGAAACGGAGGGCGAGCTCATCATCCCGCAGGCGTCACACAGCACCTTCTTCAATTTCAACGGAATTGAGTATATGTTTTATGGATTCTCCGCGCTGTGCGCCTTTGCAGCGCTGGTGCTGCTGTATCACGCGGTTGTTCTGATCACACGCCTGATCATGAAATACCGCAGCCCGCACGCAGACTGAGGACAGCCCATCCCGTCTGACGGCACAGAACATAGAGACAAGATGCGTGCGCACAGCATCATGCAGCGCACGGTACAGGAATATTCAGAATTTGATTTTACAAGGAGGACTAGGCAATATGCAAATGAAAACCGGTGATACCCTGCACGGCTTTACCGTCACGCGGGTGCGCGAACATGAGGAACTTGGCGGCAGACTGGTCGAAATGGTCTATGAAAAGACCGGCACGGAGCTTGTCTGGGTTGATAACGGCATCGAGAACAAGCTGTTCTCGATCGCCTTCAAGACGCTGCCGGAGGACAGCACGGGCGTGTTCCATATTCTGGAGCATTCGGTGCTGTGCGGTTCTGAGAAATATCCGGTGCGTGAGCCGTTTGTGGAGCTGCTGAAAAGCTCGATGAACACATTTCTCAACGCAATGACTTTCTCCGATAAGACGATGTATCCGGTTTCCAGCCGCAATGCGCGCGATTATCTGAATCTGACAGAGGTGTATCTGGATGCAGTGTTTGCACCGAACATTCTGCGCGATCCCAACATCTTCTATCAGGAGGGCTGGCACATTGAGCAGGGCGAAGACGGCACACTCAGCTACAAGGGCGTTGTGTTCAATGAGATGAAGGGCGCGATGAGCAGTCCGGATTCGCTGGCGGAATACAAGATGAATGAGCTGATGTTCCCGCAGACGAGCTACGGCTTCAATTCGGGCGGAGACCCTGCTGTCATCCCCACGCTGACCTATGAGCAGTTCCTTGAAACGTATCACCGGTTCTATCACCCCTCGAATGCAAAGATTTTCCTCGACGGCAGCGTGCCGCTGGACGAAACGCTCGCACTGATTGAGAGCTATCTCTCGCGTTATGAGAAGCGCAGCGATTTTCCGGAGGTGAAGATGCAGACACCGGTATCTGCATCGGCGCAGATTGAATATGATCTTGCGGAGGATGAATCCCCCGAAAATCAGACCTACTATGCCGTGGGACGCATCGCCTGCACATGGCAGGACCGTGCAAAGGCGCTTGCAATCCGTGTGCTGAACCACTATCTTGCCGGCACGAACGAATCTCCGCTGAAGCGTGCTGTGCTGAATGCGGGGCTTGCGAGCGATCTCGATACCATGCTGGATGATTCTCTGCCGCAGAATATGCTGATGCTTCTGCTGCGCGGCGTTGCAGACGGCAAGGCGCAGGAGATTCTGCCGTTCATCCGCAGAACGGCAGCGGAATTGCTGGAGAAAGGTCTCGATACCGGTGCGCTGGAGGCTGCAATGTGCCGCCTCGAATTTCAGGTGCTTGAGCCGGCTGAACCGGCCGGTCTGGACCGGTGCATCAACTGTATGTCCAGTTGGCTGCACGGCGGCGACCCGATGCAGTATCTGGTCTACCGCGAAAGCTTTGCGGAAGTCCGTGCGATGATTGAAAACGGCGGATTTGAAGCACTTATGCGTGATCTGTATCTCGATGAAAACGGTGTTTCTGAGCTGACGCTGATTCCCTCGCATACGCGCGGTGCAGCGCAGCGGCAGGAGGAGGCAGAGCGTCTTGCAGCGATTGCTGCCGGCTGGAAGGATGCCGACCGTGAAGCAAACCGTATCCTGAATGAGAAACTGCTGAATTGGCAGCGCACACCCGATACGCCGGAACAGCTCGCGACCCTGCCGGTACTGCCGCTTTCTGCGGTCAGCGCAGAGCCGCCGTGGACACCGACGGAACTGCATGAGGAGAACGGCATCACGGTGCTGTGGCATCCGTCTCCGAGCCGCGGCATCATCCATGCGACCCTGTATTTCTCGCTGGGCGATCTCCGGCTGGAGGATTATCAGCCGCTTTCGCTGGCACAGGGAATGCTCGGCAAGCTCCCGACGGCACATTACACGGCACTGGAATTGCAGCAGGAAATGAAGCGGGTCTTTGGCAGCTTCAGCACGAGCATGGTGTATATCGCCGGCAAGAACGGTGACCGCACGGTGCGGCCGTATCAGTATGTGCGGTTCTCGGTGTTGGAGGATAAGCTCGAAGCGGCACAGAAGCTCGCACTGGAGATCATGCAGACGAGCGATTTCTCGCAGAAGGAGAAGATCCGCGAGATGCTGGTGCAGCTCGATGACGACATGAAGCAGTATGCCGTGACGAGCGGTCACGCGCTTGCCATCACGATGACGCAGGCACATTACGGTGCAGCGGGCGCGATTCAAGCAGCGGTCATGGGCGTCGGCGCGATCAAGCGTCTGCGCGGCATGGTGAAGGATTTTGATGCCGGCTGTGCGGAAATCTGCGCGGCAGCAAACCTTATGATGAAGCAGGTGTTCTCGCGGGCGCGCCTGACGGCGAGTGTGGCAGCACCGGAATATCACGATCTGAGCGCTATGTTTGCGGCGCTGCCGGAGGGAGAAGCTGTGCCTGCCGCAGCGGATTATCATTTGGATCTGCCGGAGCGCATGGGCTATCAGATCCCTGCGCAGATCGGTTATGCGGCACAGTGCTGGCATCTGGCGGAAGCCGGTGTGCCGTATCACGGCAGCATGGCAGTTGCCTCGAATCTGGTTTCGCTGAGCTGGCTGTGGAATACGGTTCGTGTGCAGGGCGGCGCGTATGGTACAGGTTTGCGCATCGGCTCGGAAGGCGCGATGCTGTCGTATTCCTACCGTGATCCCTCTCCGGCGGGTGCGCTGAAGGCGAATGCAGGCATCTCCGGCTTCCTGCGCAGCTTCTGCGCATCGGATGAACCGCTCGAAAAGTTCATCATTTCGACGGTTTCCGGTACAGAGCCGCTCCGCACACCGAAAGAGGAGGCATTTGAGGCAGACGGACTCTGGCTGCGCGGCAATACCCGCGAGGAGGCAGTGCAGCGCCGTGCGGAGATGCTCGGCACGACGAAGGAGTCGCTGCTGGCACTCTGCGATCTCTTTGACCGGTATGCAGAAAAAGGTGCAGTCTGTGTCTGCGGCAGCGCAGAACAGATTGCGGCAGTCGGCGGTCTGGAAATTGTAAACTAATGTTACAGCAAGGCACACATCTGCGCGGATGTGTGCCTTGTTTTGTTCTGGGCGCTGCCTGTTTCCGGAAAACAGATCATGTGTTTTGTACACAATGCGCATACAGTTCACGAAATGTTCAATATAAAGTGAGGGTTTGCCCTTGAATTATTGTGCATTATATGGTATAATGAATGAAAAAGCATTCATTATATATTATTTCAATGCCCTTGCAGATCCGCAAATCGGGCAATGATGTCATAACGCTTCGCTTTTATGATATAATTCAGATAAACAATTCTTTGAAACAAATTCATGCGCCGCAGTGCAGAGAAACAGGAGGTGAGCTGCGAATGCAGAATGCAGGTATGCTGCCGGAAGGACACATCACATTTGCAAGGCTTGCGCTCGCGCTTGCCAATGACTACGAGAGCATCTATGTTGTGAATACGCAGAATGGCAGCTATGCGGAATACCGCCCGCAGAGTACAAAGAAGGAATTGATTGTCCGTGCAGAGGGCAGCGATTTCTTTCAGGATTTTCAGCGCGATTGTACTGCGGTTGTGCATCCGGAAGATCAGCCGAAAATGATGCGTATTTTCAGCCGCGAACGCATTTTCGGTACGCTGGGAGAAGGACAGTCTTTTTCGCTGCATTACCGGCTTATGCGGGAGGGCAGACCGCTGTTCTACTGTCTCAAGACGATTCGCGGAACAGGGGATGACGACCGGTATATCATCATTGGCGTGCAGAATGTGGATGAACAGCGGCGGCGCGAATCCGCTGCAATGGCAGAGTATGAAATCTACAGCGAGATTACAAAGGCGCTTTCCCGCCGTTACGAGGTTATCTATTATGTGGACCTGCGGAACGGGCATTATCTGGAATTCAGCGCCAGCGAAAAATATGCAAAACTCGGCGTAGGCGTGAAGGGAACAGATTTCTTCCGCGATGCGCAGCAGAATATTCAGGCAGATATTGACCCGAAAGATCTCCAGATGATGCGGCAGGCAATGACACGCTCCTATTTTCAGGAAAATCTGCGGGAGAGCGGTACAGTTTCGCTGAACTACCGGCTGATTCTGGAAGGCAGACCGCAGTATGTGACGCTTTTTGCGATGCCTGCGGAGAATGATCCGGATCATGTGATCATTGCCGTGACCAATGTGGATGCAGCGGTTCGCAGGGAGCTGAAGCTGCGTGCGGAACTGGGCAGCGTGTGGGATATGGCAAGCAAAGATGCCCTTACCGGCGTGAAAAACAAGCACGCCTACGCGCTCGCAGAAACAGAGCTGAACAATGCGATTGCAGCGGGCAAAACGCCGGTGTTTGCGCTGGCGGTCTGTGATGTCAACGGCCTGAAGCACGTCAATGATTCCAAAGGACACAGCGCAGGCGATGATTACATCTGCTGCGCCAGTCAGATGATCGCAGATGTATTTCCGTGCAGTCCGGTGTTCCGGATTGGCGGCGATGAGTTTGCGGTGCTTGTGCAGGGCAAGGATTATGATGACCGCAGCGAATTGTTCCGGCATCTGAAAGAAATCGCCTCCGACAACCGCCGGAAGGGTCTTGTGACGGTTGCAGCGGGGCTTGCCGCATTTGATCCTGAGCAGGATCAGTGTGTGCAGGACGTCTTTGAACGTGCGGACCGTGCCATGTACGATAATAAAAAAACATATCGGGATCATCCGGAATCCCGCGCTTGATTTGAAGGGGTAATATCATGGAAGCCACAAATTTGATGCGGTACTACAGTCTGCTGGAGAAGCTCATTGTCGAGCTGACGGAGCAGGATGGGAAAATGGATCTTCATGTGATCTATGATCTGCTGACGGAAATCTGCAAAATGTTCGGGATTTCCAAAGGTTCATCCTGCTTTTATCAGACTCTGAGTCATGAGCGTAACGGTGACGGCGTGGAGATGGTCTGCTATGACAGCGGCGAGGAAAGCCGTGTCGAGATGCATATTCGCATTCTCACGAAGGTCATGGCTGTTGTGACCTGTACCGCATATATGCCGGTGAATGCGCCTTCCCTCAGCGAGGAGGACAGACGGCGTCTGGATCTTGTCATGCGGATTGTGCTGGGCAGCGTCAGCCGGATTCGCCTTCAGCGTGCCGTGGAGCAATACGCCTTCCATGATGACAAAGGTTACCGCAATATGCGCGCCTTCCTGCGGATGCTTGGCCGCATGAACGAGACAAAATCGCTGGGCGGCAGTGTTGCGGTGAATTACAATCTGCGGCATTTCTCGCTGGTGAATCAGGAAATCGGCAGAATTGCCGGCGATGTGGTTATGCGCAATCATTTTGAGGGACTTGTTTCGCTGATCGGAGATACCGGAACGGTCTGCCGGATGGGCGGCGATAATTTCGTGCTGATCTGCGGAAAGGAAAAAATTGATGCGGTGGTCAATTATCTCACGGAGACGCCGGTGATTTATGAACCCAATCAGCACAAGCGCATTCTGATCTCGGCAAGTGCGGGTGTGTTCCCGATTCCGGAATCATTTGTGCTGCACGATCCCGGACAGATCATGGATAAGATTATTTCCTCCTTACAGGCAGCCCGCAGCGGCGGCAAGGAGCGGATCGTCTATTTCCACAGTACGATGATTGCGGACAAGGAACACGCAAAGCGGATTCAGCAGCGTTTTCCGGATGCGCTGCGCAATGAGGAGTTTCAGGTTTATTATCAGCCGAAAATCGACATTCTTACCGGAGAACTTGCCGGTGCAGAGGCACTGTGCCGCTGGTTCCGCAAAGGCAGGATGATCTGCCCGAATGAGTTTATTCCGATACTGGAGGAGACCACAGACATCTGCCGTCTGGATTTCTATATGCTGGATCATGTCTGCCGCGACATCCGCCGCTGGCTGGATGCCGGCAAACAGGCGGTGCGGGTTTCGGTGAATCTCTCCCGCAAGCACATGATGGATATTGACCTGCTGCAAAGCATCATCGAGATCATTGACCGTCACCGTGTGCCGCATCAGTATATTGAGATTGAACTGACAGAAACCACGACGGACGTGGAATTCCGCGATCTGAAGCGTGTGGTCGGCGGCTTGCAGCAGGCGGGCATTTACACATCGGTGGATGATTTCGGCATCGGATATTCTTCGCTGAATCTCATCAGCGAGATTCCGTGGAATGTGCTGAAGGTTGACCGCAGCTTTCTGCCGGGCGATGAAGATGATCGCCGCAGCAACCGCAGCATCATGTTCAAGTATGTTGTCGGGATGGCGAAGGCGCTTGGCATGGAGTGCATCGCGGAGGGCGTTGAGACGGAACGGCAGCTTGAGGTTCTGCGCAATAACCGTTGTGAACTGGCACAAGGCTTCCTGTTTGATCATCCGCTGACGGTTCACGAGTTTGAGTCGCGCCTCAACGGGCATCTTTATGCCGTTGAGAATGCGGCAGCGAAGAAGCAGTAATTGGAACGGGATATGCCGGAATGTGCCGGTGTATCCCGTTTTGTGATTGACAGCATCCGTGCGAAATGGTATAATAGGAGCAATAAACCGGAAGGGAAGTGCGAATATGAAGCAGAGATTCACGGCGGCGCTGACGGCATCGCTGCTATTGCTGACCGGCACAGGGAATGTGTCTGCGGCAGTCTGTGCAGGCGATCTCAATCTGGACGGCAATGCGGATCTGGCAGATGCGAAAATGCTCATGCAGGAACTGCTTGGCGGCGGCGCATTCACGCAGACGCAGGCGGAGACAGCCGACTTCAGCGGCGACGGCAAACTCAATGCGGTTGACCTTTCGCTGCTGCTGCAAATGTGCGGCACAGCAGATCGGCTGGTCTGGTCAGATGAGTTTGAGGGCGATCAGCTTGATGCATCAAAATGGTCGTATGAGCTGGGAAACTGGAAACTTGATGCAAGCGGCAATTACATCACGGGCGGCTGGGGCAACAACGAACAGGAATTCTATACCGACAGCAACGCCGCTGTCCATGACGGCATACTGACGATTGCAGCGCGGCACGAGACTTACACGGATGAACGGCAGGGTACATACGAATATACGTCTGCGCGGCTGAGTACGCAGTACAAGTTTTCGACCTGCGGCGGGCGCATTGAAGTGCGGGCGCGCTGCGATGCGGGCAAATCGCTCTGGCCTGCGATCTGGATGCTGCCGGAGGACAGTCTTTACGGCGGCTGGGCTGCATCCGGAGAAATTGACATCATGGAGGGCTGGGGCAGTACGCCCGAAAAGATCTGCGGTACGATTCATTTCGGGGATGTCTGGCCGAACAACACCTATCTCACAAATGATTACGTATTTCCGGCGGGCGATTCCACTGAAAACTGGCACACCTATGCCGTGGAATGGTCGGCTGAGGAGATGCGCTGGTACGTTGATGATACCCTTTACAGCACACAGACCGGCTGGTACAGTGCAAATGAGGCGCTGCCGGCATCCGCGCCCTTTGACCAGAATTTCTATGTGATTCTCAATCTCGCGGTCGGCGGGCATTTCGACGGCGTGGACGGCATTTACGGCGATCCTGCGACATTTGCGGACGGCGAAAAGCATTTTGACATTGACTATGTGCGTGTGTATCAGACGGCGGACAGCTTTGCACCGTCGGAGGTCGCATCGCTGCCGCTGGAACTCTATGCGGAGGGCGCAGATGCCGATTTGATGAACCGCGGCGACTGCACAGTCGTGACCGTCCGCAAGACCGGCACGCTGCCCTACGGCGTCATGGGATTGCTCCGCGGGCAGAAATTCGACGCAGATACGCGCTATCAGGTGTCGTTTACCGCAAGCAGCTCTGTGCCGCGTGAGATGCTGGTCACGCTCGAAAACAGCGCATACGACCGCCTGCATGAACAGACCTGTCAGCTTACGGAGAATTTTCAGGAGTATTCGTTTACGTTTGATGCGGACACGGCGCAGCGTCTGGATCTCAAATTTCAGCTTGGTGCGGTTGGGGATGCGGCATCGCTGCCGGAACATCATGTCAAGATCGGGTTCATCCGGATCGAACCGGTACAGGAGGGTGAATCATGAGAAATCACATTTTCTGCAAGGGCTATACATGGGGATTTTTCAGCACCCCCGGCGAAATGCAGACCCCGCAGGCGGAAGCGTCGATGCGCCGGATGGCGGAAAACGGTCTGGACTGGATCTGCATTCCGGTGAATGCGTGGCAGGAAACATTCGCATCTACGACGGTTTTCTCGCTCTACGGCAGAACGCAGACTGACGCGGATATTGTCCGTGCGGTGGAGATGGCGCGGGCGCTGGGGCTGAAAATCTGCCTGAAACCGATGGTCAACTGTCTGGACGGCGCATGGCGCGGATGTATCAATTTCCCCGGCGAGACCGCAAACGGCTACTGGGAACGCTGGTTTCGCTCCTACACCGATTTCCTGCTGTATTATGCGCGTATGGCGGAGAAGCTGGGCTGCGAGATGTTCTGCACGGGCTGCGAAATGGGCGGCATGGACCGTCAGGCGGACTTCTGCCGCGCAATGATTGCGGAGGTGCGGGCGGTTTACAGCGGCATCATCATGCACAATATCAATCACGGCGAAGAACTGCGGTTTTCGTGGCTGGATGCCGTGGACATCATTGGCATCAGCGGTTACTACGCGGTCACGGATGCGGAACACCGCGGCATTGACACAATGCGGAAAAACTGGGCGGATGCGGTCAAGCTGCTGACGCGCTGCCATGAGAAATACGGCAGACCGCTGATGTTTGCGGAGATCGGTGTGCGGAGTGAGCGCGGCTGTACGATGCAGCCGTGGGTCGGCAGGAGCAGCCCCGATGCACAGGCGGATGAACAGGAGCAGGCGGATTTTTACGAATCTGCGATGGAAGTGACATGGAATCTGGACTGGTTCTGCGGTTATTTCTGGTGGGACTGGAAGGTGACACTCCCGCCGGAATCCGAAGCGCACCGGAATCTGGATTACACGGTTTACGGCAAGCGCGCAGAGCAGATTCTGCGGAAGTGGTACACAGAACATTAAGCAATCTGCATAATTCGGTGCCGTGCATTTTGTGCATGGTGCTGAATTTTTCAAAACAGTAAGGAAATCGCCCCGCCGGCAGCGTATCACATACAGAAGCCGCAGAAAAGCGGCGAACCGAAAGGAGGATGCTTTATGGAGATTAAACCGCAGAAAACAGCACGCAGGCCCATGTACGCAGCAGCCCTTGCAGCGGCGGCATCCGCGGCGGTGCTGACCGGATGCGGTACAGCCGGTGAGGTGGCTATCGAAGGAGACGGCCCGACCCCGGTTGCGCAGCAGATTACGGTCATCACGGATACAACCCCTGACACAACGGAGACAACCGCCCGCAAAACAGAACTGATACTGGACGGCGATATGGTCGTTGAAACAGAACGCCCGCCGCAGGTCATGGGGCTGATCCCGCCGGTAACAGACCCGTCAGATGAATTGCAGCTGGAAGGCGAAGCAACGGTCTGTCCGGCGTATCAGAATGAGAATGAATCGGCGCGTCTGCGCGGTCTCATGGATGCGGACAGGCTGATCGCGGGATTTGAGAAGGCGGGTTATTCACTGGCGGAAACGGATGTCTGGCTGAATCTGCCGGAGATGGATTTGCAGGCGGCACTGCTGGACAAGGATGCGAATGTCATGGTGCTGTTCTATGACGGCAGCGCGGACGAATACGGCGAATCCTGCGAAACGGTGTTGCGCAGGTCGCTTGCCGGATTTGAACCCGCGATCCGGGACTGGGGCGCAAACGCGAAGGTGCGGGATGCTGTCGGAGAGCATCGTGCGGTGTTCGTGGACATCAACAAATACGGCGAAATGACCGAGGAAGCCGCAGAGAAGATTGCAAACAATGTCACGGAGATGATCCCATGAATTTTACGCTGCATCTGACGGAAGCCTGCAATATGAACTGCGCCTACTGTACCCGCGAAAAGCGGGCGGTAAGGATGTCCGAAGAAGTGCTGGATGCCGCCTGCGATCTTGCTTTTGCGGAGGGAAGCCGTGCGGGACTGTGCTTTTTCGGCGGTGAACCGCTGCTGGAGCGCGGCCTGATTCAGCGTGCAGTATCGCGATGTGCAGACCTTTCGCGGAAAACGCGCAAGCCGGTGCAGTATCGCATGACGACGAACGGTACGCTTCTGGATGACGAATTTCTCGCTCTGGCGCTGCGGGAGAACATTGAAATCGGTCTGAGCTTTGACGGGACTGCACAGGACATTGCGCGGCACTATGCTGACGGGCGCGGTACGATGGCGGTGCTGGAAGCAAAGGCGAAGGCTCTGCTGCGTGTGCAGCCGCATTGCTACGCGATGATGACGATTGCACCGCAGGCAGCGGGAAAGACGGCCGAATCAGTAAAATACCTGTATCAGCTTGGTTTTCGGCGCATCACAATGACGCCTGCCTACGGCTTTCGCGTCTCGTGGGATGACAGCACCCTTGCGCTGCTGATGCAGCAGCTCAGGGAGATTGCCGCATTCTGGTCGGCTTGCATTTTGCAGGGGGATGCGTTCTATTTCAGCCCGCTGGATGCCAAAATCCGCGAGTGCATCACGGGAAGTCAGCCTGCGGAGCGATGTCATCTCGGATTCCGGCAGATGCCGGTCACGCCGGACGGCAAAATCTATGCCTGTACGCAGTTTATCGGGGATGCAGACTACTGTCTGGGCGATGTGTTCCGCGGACTGGACCGTGAAAAGCAGAGGGAACTTGCCCGCCGTGATGCAGCGCCGGATTCATGCAGGGAATGCGCACTGCGTCCGCGGTGTACGAATTCCTGCGGCTGCCTGAACCGTCTGGAAACGGGAGACGAACGCCGTGTTTCACCGATGCAATGCAGCTATGAGCGCGCGCTGATCGAACTTGCAGATGCAGCCGCAGACCGTTTATATGCAGCCGCGCCGCAGCGGTTTGCGAAACGGTATCAATGAAATGCAAAAAGCACGTTTCTGTGATGATTCAGCAGAAACGTGCTTTGTTATGATGCGATTGCATTTCCCGTTGACCGCCGCAGTCTGTGCCGGCTTACGTAATCGCTTTTGCGCGCCATCTGCCGCCGTGATAGCGCAGCAGCCCGACTGCACCGGTGACAGTCCACGTAATGCAGGTTGTGAGCCAGATTGCGCGGCAATCCACACCGAAGGCACGGGTCAGCAGCAGCGCCCCGCCGACTCTGCACACGACTTCCGCCATACCGTTCATCATGGCGTATGCGGTATCGCCTGCGCCGTTGAGAAAGCCGCGTGCGACGTAAATCGCGCCGAGCGGAATATAGCACAGTGAGGTAATGCGGAGGGCATATCTGCCGAGCGCAATGGATTCCTCACCGGAGATGAAGCAGCCGACAATCAGCCCGCCGCAGATCCAGAACACGACTGCGATTGCCGCAGCGAGACCGGAGGAAATCCGCAGACCGGTATGCAGACCGCGCACAGCACGTTCCGATTTGCCCGCGCCGATATTCTGACCGGTAAAGGTTGAGATTGCCGTGCCGAGAGAACCGAAGGGCTGCTGGATGAACTGTTCGACACGCATAGATGCAGTATACGCAGCCATGACGGTTTCGCCGAAGCCGTTTGTGACGCGCTGGAGGGCGACCATTGAGAGCGCAATGAGACCGTTCTGCGCGGCAATGGGCATACCTGTGCGGATGCAGAGCAGCATCATGCGGGGATCAGGCACACGTTCCTCAGGCGGAATGCGGAGTTCCGGAAACTTCGTAAATGCGTAGATAATGCAGGAGATCGCGGAGATCGCCTGTGCTGCAACGGTTGCCGCCGCCGCGCCTTCCACGCCGCAGTGCAGCACGGGAACAAGCAGCAGGTCACCGAGGATATTCAGTCCCGCAGAGACCGCAAGAAAGAGCAGCGGCGTTTTGGAATCACCGAGTGCGCGCATGACCGACCCGATCCAGTTATACGCGGCAACGGCGAGCGTGCCGCCGCAGGCAATGCGCATATACGCAGCGGACTGCGCAATGAGCGCATCCGGTGTTTTCATGATGCGCAGTACGGGGACGGTCAGCACGAGTGATGCGACACTGATGAGCAGCCCGAACAGCACGGTCACAATCGCGGAATTCCACACAGCAGCGCGCATTCTCCTGAGAAAGCCCGCGCCGAAAAACTGTGAAATCATGATGCCTGCGCCGGCAGCCAGACCGAGGCAGACGGTGTAAAAGAGGTAGGTGACAGAGCCGGTTGCGCCGACGGCAGCGAGGGCGTCATCGCCCAGTACCTTTCCGACAATGGCGGTGTCTGCAATGTTATAAACCTGCTGGAGTAGATTGCCCGCAAGCAGGGGGAGGGCGAAGCGAATCAGGTGGCTGCGCTCACTCCCGACGGTCATATCAACAGCCGCGGTGTTCATGCAAAGCCCTCCCGCAAAATGATCTGATCAAGCATATTATCGTATCCTTTCTGATGAGCCGGTGGTGAATTCACTCATACAAGTATACTCAGCCGATGCCTGCTTGTCAATGATTTTTTTGTGAAAACACGGTGTCTGCACAGCGATTTTTCGCCGTGAATCCTAGCGAAATTTATCGAAAGCGCCCAAGTTTGAGTTAGCAGATTCCGTTCAGCGGACTGCCGGCGGAAAGCATCGGCACAATCCTATTCTATATTTAACATATCGTATACTTGCGGACAGGAACATATATAGACGCGGCGCGGAGGATCCGGCAGACTGTAAAAATTTTCGGGCTAATAACAATTTAGGTGGTTTTCAGCTGATCTTATTTGTAATATAAAATAAGGAATCGCTGCGCGATGCTATTTTG
>DGVV01000085.1:0-15646 GCA_002395085.1 Ruminococcus sp. UBA4275
AGCGCCCCATTATAATCATCGCGCAGCGATACCTTTATCGACAAGCTGAGGGATTCTCCCATACAGGAGAATCCCTCAGAAAATATTTGATTTCCGGTACAAACTGTACTTATCCGACCAGACCGGAACGCTCAATGCCTTCCGTGAAATGCTTTTGCAGGCAGGCATAGAGAATCAGCAGCGGGGTGATGGAAACAAGGCATCCCGCCTCCAGCCAGACGATTTTCTCGCGGGCGCTGACATTTGCATTCGCGTTATTGAAAATCGCGATATTCAGCGTACCATCGAGGTTTTTCAGCACCATCGAGATCGTCTTGGTGTTCATAAAGAACGAACTGACGACATAGTAGTCATTCCAGTACCAGACAATCGAGAACAGGAACACCGTCAGGAAGGAAGAACCCGCGTTCGGCACCATAACCTGCAAAAATGTCTTGAACGGTCCGCAGCCGTCGAGATAGGCAGCGTCCTCCAGTTCCTTCGGGAGGCCGCGGAAGAACTGCCGGAAAATGAAGATCATCAGACCGGCGCGGATGCCGTTTGCGGTAAGTGCCGGCAGATACATCACAAGCTTCTTGTCGATCAGGTTGACCGAACCGAACAGGAAGTAACGGAACATACTGTACAGCGGAATCGAGATGATCTGCGTCGGAACGAGAATCATCAGAATAACAATCGCGAACAGCACGCCTCTGCCCTTGAATTTGAACCGCGCAAAGCCGTAGCCGGTCAGCGCACAGGTCACAACCTGACAGAGTGAACAGCCGATGTTGATAATCAGCGTATTGACAAGCGGATTGTTCGATTTCTGCGTCAGACCCATAGCATTGACAGTCTGTTTCATGATGCGCAGCGTGACGTGACGCGGAATCCACATGACCGTCGGGTCAGTCATATCCTTATTCTCGCGGAAGCCGTAGCTGATCATGAAGATCAGCGGTGTCAGAATGACAAAGCCCAGACCAAACAGAATCAGGAAGCGGAACACCGGCCAGCACTTCTCAAAGATGCGCTTGCGGCGCAGGTAGGCAAGTTCCGATTTGTTCATGTACCGCATCCGGATTCTCATGGCTTCCTTCTTGGTCATGCCGCTGCCGACTTCATGTTCCTCATGGACAACCGGCTTGGCAGAATCCGGCACATAAGACGCAACCGGATGATCGGGGTCAGACCGCGACACGGGAACAGCAGTTTCCTGCACTTCCTGTTCCGGCGCGGATTCAGGGGTCATATTCTTTTCAAAATCCATCATTGCACCCCCTTATTCCACTTCGTAGAACAGATACTTGTTGATGATCACGACAATCACGCCGACCACCGCCATCACGATGGCGAAATAACTCCACGCCATTGCGGCAGCACGGGCATAATCCCAGTCGATCTGCCGCGAAAGCACGATGCCCATGACGGCGTTATCAGGCTTTGTGAAGGAGTCGATGACCGTGTAAATGAAGTTCGCGAGAATCATCGGGCTGACATAGGGCAGCGTAATTTTCCAGAAATACTCCCACGCCGTTGCACCCTCCATAGAAGCCGCCTCCTTTGCGGAGACCGGAATATTCTGAAGCGCCGCAAGGAAAATGAGAATCTGGATACCGCTGGACCACACAAGTCCGAAGATGTTGGTCGTGACGGTATTGATGACATCCGTGAGATTGCTGGAGATGTTCATGACACCGAGAAATTCGAGAAGCTGATCGACCATATCGGTTTCAAACAGAGTCGAGAACTGTGCGCCGGAATCTGCGCCGGTGCTGGAAATATCGCCGTTGATGATATTGTACACCGGACCGGTCGCGATGATAACCGGCAGGAAGAAGATGGCACGGGCAAGTCCCCTGCCCTTGAATTCCTGATTCAGCACAACTGCAATGAACAGCGAGAAAATCAGGATCATCGGGGTATTGATTGCGGTATCGCGCAGCACTTCCAGCAGGCGCGGCTTGAAGTTCGGGTCTGCGGCAAAGGCATACTTGAAATTCGCCAGTGCGCTTTCCCCGATCTCCCAAAGCCAGACCTTGTGCATTCCGCCGACCTCCGGCTTGAGCTGGGTATTATCCATGAAGCAATAGCAAAGCGACTGCACCAGCGGAATCAGGAAGAACAGCAGCGTACCGACCATCCAGATTGCAATAAACCCGTAGCCGTAAAGAGCTTTTCTTCGTTCGTATGGGATTTTCATTGGAAGATCTCAGCTCCTTCCTTTACATAGTCCCTGAGGAAGCGGGGCTGACCGCCGTTGAGTGAAACAGAACACGCCTCCAGATCCACAAGGGTTTCACAGCCGTTGGCATACGTCGTTTTGATGGTGTCGCCGTCGGTCTCATAGCTGATGATATACGAATCGCTGACCTCCGATAAGATGTCCTTTGCAAAGCGGTAATACTGCGCAGCGTTCTCCGTCCAGTTATCAGCCTGCGCATAGAAGTAAATGTCGAAATCGGTATCCTTCAGGTCACTGATGTCTACCTGAAGCATATCGAAGCGGAGATTGCTGCCTGCTGCAACCGCCTTCATCACAAGGCGTTCCGCATCGGCGCTGCCGTTGACCGCTTTGGTCGCATACGGGATGACGCCGTGCAGCACAAGCTGATACAGCGGAATGTCTCCGTCAAAAATATTGAAGCCGCTGGAATAAAGCGGGATGTCCGCTGCCTGATCGGTATAGGGCAGAACATAGGCATTGGGGTCTTTGGAAAGCACCGAGCCGACATCCGCTTTCAGACCGGCAAGACCTTCCTGAATGTACTGCATTGTGGTATCGCGCGCTGTACCGGATTTCTTGCCGTAATCGCCGTAAAGCTTGCTGGAGAGATCACCGATGCAGACGCCCTCAAATCCGGCCTTGCTGTAATTCTGTGTCAGCTTCTGCATCAGTTCCGGAAATGCCGCCGGCGAAAGCAGTGACATCGTTTTCTTATCGCCGTAAGGTACGCCGTATGCATTTTCGTAATCCACAATCCGCGCGAACGATCCCGACACACGCACCGCAGTATCCGTCAGCGAATGATAGCCCTGTCCGGAATAGTATGCGGTGTTATTGACGACCGGATACCACGCGATGCTGTTCTGATCCAGATAATCGCGCAGATCTTTGAATGCAGCATTGCCGCCGAGGGTTGCGGAAGCCTTTGCCTTGTAATCGACCTTGCCGGAGATGCCGGCAGCCGTCCAGTTATTGAGCGCGACCACGAGTTCATTGACGCTCGCAGCTTTCAGTTGCAGCAAGATCTGCTGCATCTCACTGTAGGAGGTCATGGCGGTCTTCATGAACACCGGAAAGCCCAGCACATTGCGCTGCTTCATGCAGCCGCCGTAGAGATCCAGATACATCGGGGCAGATTTCGCCTGTGCTGATTTCTGTACGCCCTTTTCCTCCATCAGATACTGCCGGTAACGCGCCGCGATGTCCACATAATCAAGTTCATCGCTGCCGTCCGCATTGACCGCATCCTCTGCGGAGAGCGGATAATACCGAACCGCAAGCTGCCGGTGCGAGAGATTCTTCTCATACACATCCAGCGGATTGAGCTGGTCGCTGCCGAGATAATACTGATCCACGCTGCGCACCATGAACTTGAAATAGGCACGGTTATACTCCGTATTGGATTGACCCGTTCCGCTGACATCTGCGCAGAGATAACAGCTTCCGTCGCCCTCTGCCGCAACCGCCAGCATTGCATTTTCACCCTTGACGATGCCGTACATCGGGAGGGAAACGCCTTCCACAACCGGTCCTTTCGTCTTGGGAACAGCCGTCGTATCGACATCGTAGATGAGCTGGCTGTAGGTTTTTGCGGTATACTTCTGATTGTTGAAATTGATCACCGCACCGCTGCCGTCCGGAATGACGAAATATCCTTCCTCATCCATATCCGCCGCACCGAAGGCGTTACAGACTGACAGCGTATGCGCCAGAACCGGACTTTCCGCAGCCGCATCGTTCTTTTCGGAGATGTCGCTCGTGTCGATGCGCACCTCCAGATAATCTTCACCCAGCGTATACTGCACCGGCACTTTGATGCCGAGTTTCCGGAAATTATATGTCACTTTGATGCCGTTTGCGCAGTCTGAGAAGGTGATGCCGGTTTTATTGGTATCGCCCGAACGCGCATTTGTCGTGGAGCGCTCATTGATCTGCGCAGCCGTCACAACCAGCGCAGACCCCAGTTCACTCCGCAGCACAGGCGCGGCAATGCTGTCGCCGCCCGCATTGATCGGAGAACTCCACCAGACATAGCCGGTTTTCTTGTTTTTCAGCGCAAGGATGTCCTCCGGCTTTTCATCCTCACCCAGCTTGCTGTCGTCCCATGCCCAAAGCTCAAAGCGGTCATTCTCCGCCGCAAGCTTCATCTTCGCAAAGACTTCCGCTTCCGTGCGGTCTTCCCATGTGACCTCCTCGCTGTCATCGGCAGCGGCACTTTCTGTGACGGCAGATTCCGTTTCCGGTTCTGCGCCCGCGGGCATCGCATACATCATACAAGGCATGGCAGCGAAGGCGGCTGCGAGACAGCTCAGCATCCTGATTCGATTCTTTGCACTTAGCATATCACCACCGCCTTACACGCGCACTCTGTACAGGATTTCTGTATAGAGCGAATAGAAAAACACATACACCTTCTGGAACAGGCTGAGGAACAGCACCGCCAGAAACAGAATCACCAGCATCGCAAACAGCGTCAGCACAATCGCCACAACCGTTTTGGTGAATGTATACTGATGCACCGCCTTGATGGCATTGAACAGCAGCAGTGCTGTCCAGATGATGCCGATGTAATAGACCAGATCAAAGAAAACAATTTCCGCACGCACCAGCACATGGGAGAGGATCACTTCCAGAAATGCCTGTATCACATAGGGAATCAGGGCATAGGAGCTGTAAATGGCGATGTTCTTCATCGTACCCTCGCCGTCCAGCAGCGTACAGATTGCCCAGTTGCCCAGCACCCATGCACCGAAATACACCACGCTCTGCATGATATACGGCACAACGCTGAACAGGGTATCCGGCAGCGGGCGGAACTGGAATCCGCACCAGCGGTCAAGGGCGATCAGCGCAAAGAACAGTGCGACAAGAATGACCGCCGTATATTTCAGCGTACCGCCTTTTTTCCAGCGCAGATCTTCAAAACCTTCAAACGGGTGAAACAGGACGTGTTTGACCCACTGAGGCTGTGTATAATCCATCATATTGACCGCACCTCCTTTAACCCCAGTCCCAGAATCCGGGCTTGCGCTTCGGTCTGGTTTTCAGCCAGCGCAGATAGCGCTTCAAGCCCCATCCGCCGGCAATCAGCAGCACAATGATCAGCAGAATCACCGTCAGATGCTCTCTGAGCCACTCCGAACGGTAGCGTTCAAACGCACGGTTATAGCGATTCGAGGCATCCGCCTTTTTGGCGTATTCCATCGACTCCTTGTAGCGTCCCATATTATAGTACGCACTGGAAACGCCCAGATACGCTCTGCGGTAATTGCCGTCGCGCTTGAGAACCTCCATCCACGGACCGAGTGCCTCCTCGTAATAGCCGCCGTTATATTTTTCGGTGGCATCGTGGACAATCTCGCCAAAGACGGTCTGGGTAAACACCGTGACCGTACCCTTGCCGGCATCCAGCACATAGATATTCTCGCAGCCCTTGCCCTTGGTCTCGACCGCTGTCACATTGCCTGCGGTAAATGCGCCGACCTGATCGCCGGTTGCGCCCATGATGAACAGCAGATCCGCTTCTTCATCATACTGGAACACTCTGCCGGTGGTGGCATCGAGGCAGTTGATCGAGCCGTCATCACCGATGTCAATATCCACAATGCGGGTCTTATAGCTTGTGCCGGAATACCATGTGGTGAACAGATCGCCCCAGATGTAATTCGACATATAGCTGAACAGATTGTAGCCCTCCGGATTAACCTTCTTAACAATGTCGGTATCCGTACTGCCGGCAGAAGTCGAGGTAAAGATGAAACCGGTCTCCGTGTCGATGTCGAAATTGTCAAAGGCTGTCGGGGTACTGCGGGCGCGGTAGCGCTTTTCCTCCTCAGAGGCGATTGCATTCCAGAAATGGTTTGCAATGACCGTTGCGGTCTGTGCAACGCTGTTTGCACCGAAATAGCCGATGAAACTGCCGTCTGCATTAAACATTGCAGAGCCGCGCGTGGTGTTATTGAGGACGATGTAAATATTGCCTGCATTATCGCAGAGGATCTTCTGCGGCAGGAAGGTCAGCCCCTGATCGTAGACCGTCGATTCCGGCTTGGTGATCTCCATGACGACCTTGCCGTCTGCCTCACAGACGAGTGCGCGGGCATTTTCGTTATCGGCAATGTACATCAGTCCCGTATCTGGCGAAACATACACACCTTTGGGATTTTTCAGTTTTGTTTTTGAGCCGTCGGGCATAGTGAATTCGCTGTAGACCTGCACGATCTCCGAGAATTCGCTGTCAATCTTGAGGATGCGGTTGTTGCCCGAATCAACCAGATAGAAGAAATCATCCTGATCCTTGAACAGATCGCTGGGGGCATTGAGCGCGGTTGTACCGAGGTCGATGCCCGAAACCGAACGCTCTGCCAGATAGCCCGCCTGCGAGGGAACTGCTTCCCCAAGGCGGTTATAGTTATAGACATCATACGGTTCATCCGCCGATGCCGGAAGCGCGAGTGCAGATGCCGCATACAGCAGCGTCACCGCTGCCGCCGCACTCTGCATCAGCCTGCGCCTGAGATGTGTTTTCACAGATCATCCATCCTTTCCCTTTGCGGAATGCACATCCGCTGCACATACCGCTTCGTATTCCGCCTGTGGAATCAGTCCTTGATGCCGGAGTGCGCCATCGTCTCCATGACCTGACTCTGCGCAAGGATAAAGAACAGGACCGGCGGAACAAAGAGGATGACCGCCGCTGCCATCGTAACGCCCTGACGGGAGATGCCCGCGGAGGCTGCCTGCTGAATGACCGTCGGGAGGGTTTTCAGCGATTCATCGTAGACCACGCTGCCGCCCGTGATATTCCACGCCCCCTGAAATGCAAAGATTGCAGTCGTCATCAGTGCAGGCTTCTGGTTCGGAATCACAATCCGCCAGCAAATGGTAAAGAGATTTGCGCCGTCCACCTTTGCCGCTTCGATCATCGCATCCGGCACGGTAGACATCGACTGCCGCATGAGGTAGAGACCCATCGAGGATGCGACCGACGGCAGAATCAGTGCTGCCATGCGGTTGATCATATTCAGCTCTGCCATGACCATATACTGCATGAGGTAGATGACATTGCTGTTATAGAGCAGCGCCAGCACGATGATTGCATTGATGAGCTTATTGCCGGGGAATCTGATCTTCGCGAGACAGAAAGCCGCCATCGAAGCGAACACGACCTGAAGCAGCGTAACAGCAACCGTCACGAAGATACTGTTGAAGACATAGCGCGAGAACGGAACCCACATCTGACCCAGCACACGGTAAGTATCCTTGAAGTTATCGAGGGTGGGGTTGAGGGTATACCATTTCGGCGGGAAGATGAACATTTCATTGACCGGCTTGATCGAATTGACGACCATCAGCCAGATCGGCAGAACCATGAACAGACCGAGAATCAGGAGAAAGAGAAAGATCGCGATTGTGCCGCCGATTTTTCTGCCTGCACGCTGATTGGACGCTTTGAGCTTTTTCGGATCTGTCACGGTTTTTTTCGCCGCAGTTTCAGCTTGACGCATGATCTGCCTCCCTCCTTAATCCATGTATTTGCCGAGCAGTCCGCTGATGAACTTGTTTGCGAAATACATCGCAATGAACAGGATCATGCAGATTGCGGAGGCATAGCCCATCTCATAGCGGATCCAGCCGTAGTCGAAGGCGTGGGTCATGATGGTATGGGCTGCATAATCGGTGCTGGGGAAGCCGACGAGGTTGCGCGCAACGATGTCGGCGGTAAATGCGGAGACAATCTGCATGACAGCGGCAAACATCAGCGAAGGGCCCATGCCGGGGATCGTAATGTAGATCAGCTCCTGCCAGCGGTTCTTGATGCCCTCGATTGCACCCGCTTCATACTGGGATTTGTCGATATTCTGGAAGCCGGCACGCATCGCGAGGAAGCCTGCGCCCATCGAGACCCAAAGCTGCACGATGATGACAACCGTGAGGATGTACTTGGAATCGGTGAGCCACTGAATGGCGGATGTCGTGATGCCGAGGTTCATGAGCGTGGAATTGGCGATGCCGTAGCTGTCGCCGGAGAAGATAAGCTGCCAGACTGCATACACGCCCGACGCCATCGAGGGAGCGTAGAAGATCAGCGTGAAGATGACCTTGAGCGTCTGATTCAGCTCATTGATGAGCCATGCCAGCATAAAGCTCAGAAAATAGCTCAGCGGGCCGGTGAACACAGCAAACACCAGCGTCACGCGGATTGCCTTGATGAAGATGCTGTCATTGAGGAACAGGTTATAGAAATTGCTGAGGCCGACCCATGTCGGCGGGTACTGCACCATGTCGAAATCCGTCAGACCGATCGGGAGCGACATGATAACCGGAATGATCGTAAACACCAGAAACACGAGCATGAACGGGAGTATCATCAGATAGGCTTCCTTGTTCTGCTTCATTTGCAGCCAGACCTGCCGCCGCTGCTCCTGCTTGGTTCTCACACCGATCTGATCCTGATTCAAGATCTGATTCTCCAAAACGGGAACCCTCCTTACGTTTCAAATTCGCCGGATGCGGTCAGTCAAGACCGATGTTTTTGCGCTTTCTCTGAATCTCATCGTTCATATCGCTGTTGTAATACATGAGCGTATCGCGCGGATTCTCATTGGAATTGACCGTCTCACGGAAAGCATTCATAATGTTTCTGGTGACGGCATAGGACGAAGGCAGAATCGGGATTTCCGTGAGGGATTCCCACTGGCTGAGCAGCACATCCTGCTCTGCGCCGGACCAGTTGAGCTGCCGCAGCGCATTGACATTTGCCGCTTCATATCTGCCCATCTGTCCCAGCAGACCTTCGAGGTCTGCACCGTATTCCGTCTGCACCTCGTCAGAGCAGAACCACTTGACGAATTTCCAGGCATTTTCCTTATTCTTCACCTTATTAAAGATGACCGCACCGCTGCCGCCGGAATTGGAAGCGTGATTGATTGTACCGTCACCGGAAAGCGTACCGGGCATGACGGTGAAATTCCAGAGGCCCTTGATTTCCGGCGCAGCCACCGAAAGCTGATTGCCGAAGCTGTAATTCGCAATGACAATCGGATACTGACCGGTGCGGAAGTAACTGTAGGCATCGTAGGTTTGCAGGAACTTATAATCGGTATAGAAGTCCGTCCACTTTTCAAAGCACTGAATCGCCGTGACAGAATCAAACTGCGTCTTTGTCTGCTCCGGATTATAATAGTTGAGACCGGATTGCAGCACAAGCGATGCAAATGTGTGTCCCGCTTCTGTTGCAGCCGCAACATTGGTCGAAGGCAGAATCAGACCGACGCCGAGGTGATTGCGCTGAAGCGCCGGCAGCATATCAATGATGTCATCCCATGTGCGCGGCAGCTCGGTAAAGCCGAGTTCCGTCAGAATGTCCGTGCGGTAGAACATCATCGTCCAGTTCTGGGTCAGCGGCACACCGTACACACCGCCGTTATAGGAATACGGCACGGCGGCATCCTTCTGATAGGCACGCGAAACAAGGTCATAGTCATAGAACTGCGACACATCTGTCAGCAGCCCGCGGCACGCGAGGTTGACCGGAAATTCGCCGCCGAGGAACAGGGCCACATCCGGACCTTTGCCCGCCAGCGTTGCCTCAACCACGCCGCCGACGACCAGATTCACCGAGACCGGAATATCCGGATAAAGCTGCGAAAACTCATTTTCCACCAGTTCCTTGACAACCAGTGCCTGATCGCGTCCGAGATTGACCCACACGCTGATGACATCATCCTGCGTCGCGTCGATGTCGGAAAGCGTGGTGTAATCCTCTGTGAACGAACCGATGAACGCCTTGAAGCGGAACGCAAGCTGCTTGAAGGCACTGCCCTTGAGCGAAGAAAACTCCTCATCGGGCGATGCGATTTCCAGATAGTCGATTTCCAGCGGCTGATCGCGGTAATCGCAGATAAAGGTGGAAATCGTGGAGATATTATCCTTGATCGGTGCAACGTATTTCGGGATGCGGCTGGGCTTCTCAATGCACTTATCCAGAATGACATACATTCTCTGGAGTGCAGCAGCCTCTGAGCCAAGCGTACCGGAAAGTTCCTCAATCCTGCGCTGTGCAAGCTTGAGCTGCTCCGAAAGCCGGATGAAATCCGGAATGAGCGTCGGGATGCTCTCCTCGACATAATAGTCATTGTACTTATCAGGATTCGGACCGGTAATCATAAGAATCTGCTTATAGCAGGTATTGAGATCCGTGATGACGCCTTCCAGCCGGCGCATCGACTCACCGATTTCGCCGGGCATTGCCTCCAGCGTAATCGTATGCGCTTCGCCGCCGGTGAGATAGACATAGGCGGTCTCGTCGTCCGCATCCCTGACCGTGGTGAGATCCCAGTCTGTATTATAATAGAACTTCACCTGTGAGAACGCATCGTTTTGCAGTTCGCCGTCAATGAGGATGCGGCGGTTGGAATAGAAGCCGCGCATGACATTCTGCCGCGCCTTGATGCCGATTTTGTACCAGCCGTCCCCTTTGAGTGCATCAGCGGGAATCTCCCAGGTAATGGTCTGCCCCGCCTGATCCCAGTTTGCGCCGCCGATGGTATTGTACACCATTTTCACGGGGTCAGAGGGCGAGACGGTGTAGGCATTGTTGTCATACGCCGGATACAGCGTCGAGGAGGACTTATATTTCGCAGCCTCTCCCTCGATGCGGTACAGCGTTGAGGGCGTAGCACTGAGTTCGGAAGCGGCAGGCTTTTTGTAGACAGATGTGCCTTCCGGCTGGCAGAAGGTCAGCGACTCCAGCACAAGCGACGCCTTGACACCCTGAATCGTCAGCGTATGTTCGCCCTTTGTCAGATAGAACTGAAGCGGATCATTGAACAGACCGTCTTCATCATAGAGGAATTTGGTCTGCCATGCGGGATGTTCGATCTGAGACGGACGCACCTGATTGCCGCGCGAATCGGTTTTGATCTCGTTCTTGTTGACATAGATTTTGTTCAGGCAGATGCGGGATGCGGATTCAAACGGTGTTGCACCGTCAATCTGCATGGAAAGCTCCACCTGATTCGAGGGGGATTCCAGCGCATAGTAGACCGCTTTGAGTGAATATGCGCCCTCCTCCTCCACGCGGAAGCGGAAGGAAACTTCACCCTCTGCACTGTTCCAGATCAGCACATGATCCCGCTGATCCGCACCCTCTCCGAATGAACCGGTTGAGAGTTCACCGCCGGACATTTCCGCGGCATCCGCACCGGCGATCACAATTTCACGATCCGGATGCGGCGCATCGGCATGGGCATCATAATAGTCACTGTAGCTGGTCTCACGTTCAAAATGCAGCGCATAGAGACCGTCCGCGGGGGCATCAGCTTCCGCCGCCAGACAGATCTGCGGGAGACAAAAAGTGCCGGTCAGAACAGCGCCGGCTGCCGCAGTAATCCGCCGGACAATCGCCTTTTTTCTCACGGTTTCTCCACCTTTCCACACCGTCTCCGCGCCGGAAAACGGGCATCGGAAACGGTTTTGTATCGCATCAGCGCAGGCAATATCATCCATTTTTGCGCAGCAAAAGCGCACAGGACATCCTGCAATATCTTATTATATCAAATATCGCAGTATTTGTCAAGATGTCTCAAACCCTTTTGCAAAACGTAAAATAATTCTATCAGGATGCACAAGGTTTATGGTGCTTTCTTGCGCTTGCAAGGTTTATGTTGTGGTGAATTATCCAAAGATAAAGCACTGTAAGGCGGCATCCTCCGTGCAAATACACAAAAGCAAATTTCAAGACAATTATCCAGATTGTATAATCTATATTAAGTATCACAAATTGTAAATGTAAATAAAATTATTTTTATAAAACCACTTGCTTTTTTTCAGAAATATGTTACAATAGAGATAGCAGCAGTGACAATATCACAGTTGCCCGGTACATCCCGTACCGCTGAAACCAAAAACATAATAGGAGGTAACTAGTTATGGCATACGCAATCAACGATAGCTGCATTTCCTGCGGCGCTTGTGCAGATGCATGTCCCGTGAGTGCAATCTCTGAGGGCGACGGCAAGTATGTGATCGACGCTGAGACCTGTCTCGAGTGCGGCGCTTGCGCGGATACATGTCCCGTCGGCGCACCGGAGCAGGCATAAGCTGATCCGCACTGCGAACACAAAGCGGCGGTCTCTTGCGGGAGACTGCCGCTTTTTCTGTCCGCTGCAAAACAGGGCTTGCAATTTTGCCGGTTCTGTGGTATAATAATAGAACTTGCATACGTCTGCTGTATGCAAACCACGGAAAACAGGAGGATCTGATTCAAATGAACAGCAGATTTTTTCGCAGGCAGGCAATTCTGCTTGCGCTGACACTGACCTGCTCCGCAGCGATGCTCGCAGGCTGTGCAAATAACACCGACCGGAACACCTCATCCATCAACGATGCGGACAGACCCCATCACACGGTCTATTCCCCGACCGTTCCGGAAAACCGCGTAGATGACGATGCGCCCGGTCAGAATATCGACGCAGTCATCGGTGAAGAGGTCAACTATGACAACAAAATCACCGCAAAGGTCAATCAGGTGGTTGAGATCGACGATGTGAACAAGGCAAACGGACGCACACTGCTTGCTGAAATGACCATCACCAATAACTCGGATGCAGCAATTGATTGCAGCACACTCACGCATTTCAGCCTGATCATTGACGATCAGGAGGACATTGAGCCGCTGAGAAACGTCGTTTCTGCAATCATTGGCCGCAAGTATTATACCCAGATCAAGAGCGATCTCCAGAATTTCAATTCCAAGATCGAAGCCGGTCAGACCCTGACAGGCTATGTCTACATTGGTGCGCCGACAAGCTGGAAATCCCTGAAGCTTGTCTACATCCCCTACCGCTACTACAATACCGACCGCATCACCTATGACATCAAAGAGGACGAACTGGTCCACTACACCGAGGATCTCCCGTAATCTGTAAAACAGCCGCCGCTCCGGTTTTCCCGAAGCGGCGGTTTTACGTTATTCTGCGGCAGATGTCGTTTCCTGCATTCCGGTTTCTCCCGACAAAAACATTTCCGGATCGACAAAGCGGTCATTGATCAGCACATCAAAATGCAGATGCGGTTCCATAGCACTCTCTGCCTCGTTCGTATCCCCGATGACGCCGATGACCGTTCCGCGCTGAATGATGTCGCCCGCATGCACATTCAGTGCCTCATTCAGTCCGCAGTACCGTGTGACTGCTCCGCTGTCATGCAGCATCGTGACAATCACGCCCCAGAGCGCATCCCGTTCCACCGCAATCACCGTGCCATCCAGCACCGCGCAGACATCTGTGCCGATGGCTGCGGCATAATCTGTCCCGTTATGCGTCTGCCAGATGCCCGTTGTACCGGATTTCACCAGTTCGCCTTTGCTGAACGGCTGCACCACCGTCCCGGCAACCGGTGCAAGCGGCAGTTCAACCGGCGCAGTCGTCAGAGCGGTTTCGGTTTCGGTGTAAATGCGGGTCGAAACGGGCGTCGTCACGGTGCGGCGCAGGATTGCCGCTGCCTCCTCCGCCTCCGCAGTCGTCGTGACCGTCTCCGTGCGGGTGGATGCTGTCTCCGGTACGGTGGATGTGGTGCTGGTCTGCGCCTGCGCAGTTGCCGTTGTCTGCTGCTGCGCAATGCTGCTCTCCGGACGCTTCGGTACGGTTCTGCCGGTCTCGGAATAGGCATACCAGCAGGCTGCACCGACCATTGCCACGCTCAGGGACAGCGCTGCATAAAAGCCCTTGCCGGACATTCCGGCGCGTGTAGTTTTGTTCATATATCTCGCCTTTCTGTTTTCGGGATGAAGCCTCTGTTCATTGCGGCTTTCAAGGCTATCATGCGCAGCATGACTGTTTTTATGCATTCAGCAGCAAATTTGTCTGTAAGGAACTGTGCATCCCTGCTTTTCTATAACGAAATTGCGCTATTTTTGCACCTCAGCGTCGGATTTGTCTGACAATACCTGCGCATTTTTATGCAGGCAAACAAAGAATGTGAAAAAACTTGCGCGTTTTTTCATCTATGTGTTATAATTAGAATGCCAGACCAGTGCAGTCAAGGCATAAACAGGGAATTGGGATTAAACAGAAAGGAAAAGATTATTTATGCATACCAGAAAGCTCACTGCAATCCTTGCAGCGTCTGCAACTCTGACCGCCTCATGCCTCAGCACACTCCCCGTACAGTTCACAGCCGGCGCGTCCTACTACGAAACCGGCACAATCGGGGAAATCACCTACCAGAAATACAGCGACTACGCAGTTATCAGCAAATGCGACCCCGATGCCGCCGGCACGCTCCGGCTTCCCGCCAATATAGACGGCGTCCCCGTCACCAGAATCGGCAATAACGCACTCGCTGACTGTACCAACCTCATCGCCGTCACAATACCGGAATCTGTGACCTATATCGGGTTCGCTGCCTTCAGCGGCTGCTCCAATCTCACCGCCATCACGATCCCTTCCGGCGTGACCCAGATAGATGACAATGCCTTCAGCGAATGCAAAAACCTATCGGCTGTCCGCATTGGTGACAGCGTAGAGAAAATCGGCGCTTATGCTTTTCACGACTGCAAAAGCCTGAATAAAATCGTGCTGCCTGCCGCCCTTACTGAAGTTTCCAACCACGCATTCTATCAGTGCAGCGCACTCAAATCCGTTACTTTTCCGGAAGGTCTGGAGTCCATCGGAGATTACGCCTTCCGTGCCTGTTCCGCACTGGAATCCGCTGAACTGCCGGAAAGCCTCCGCAGCATCGGGGAATATGCCTTCTCCGCCTGTTCCGCCATGGGTACGCTGACCCTCAGCAACGGTGTCGCGGAAATCGGCAGCAATGCCTTCCGCGAGTGCATCGCGCTCAAATCACTGGTTCTGCCTGATACCGTCACGCTGCTAGGCACGGGTGCTTTCAATGGCTGCGCCGAACTGGAACAGATCACGCTGTCCCGCGGTCTGACAACCCTCTGCGCCAATGTCTTCTATAACTGCGGCGCACTGAAAACCCTTGTGATACCGGAAAATGTTACCGAGATCGAGGAATATGCAATCGGTTACTGCCGCAGCCTGTCTTCCGTCGCGCTGATGAACCGTAATGCGCAGATTGCGGAGAATATGAATGTTTTCTGCAATGCCTATAATACGACGAATGCTACCATCTACGGATATGCAGACTCCACTGCCGAGAAATACGCTTCCACATACGGCTACAACTTTGAACTGATTGATCCGGATGAGACGAAGCCGCGTACAACGACAGTCACCACAACAACACAGACAACGACACATACCACAACAACATCCCCTGCAACCACTACTACCACCACCACTACACCGAAAACAACGACCACAACGTCCACGACGTCCACATCGAAAACGACTGTTTCTACAACGAAATCCACTTCTTCCAAGACCACGACAAAATCTACCACATCCAAGACAACTACATCCAAAACAA
>DGVV01000085.1:15753-16234 GCA_002395085.1 Ruminococcus sp. UBA4275
AAACAACCACGTCCAAGACAACTACGTCCAAGACAACCACGTCCAAGACAACCACGTCCAAAACAACTACATCCAAGACCACAACGCCAAAAACCACCGTCACAACGACTGAACAGACAACTGTGACAACAACGACCGAAAGACCCATTGAAGATCCGCAGTTCGGCGATCTGGACGGCAACGGCAGAATCGAATTGCAGGATGCACTCGATGTTCTCACACTCTATTCCCAGAAACTCCTCAGCCGGAAGGGTTCCCTCTCCGCACAGCTCTTTACGGCGGCAGATGTGGACGGCGACGGCGAAATCACGCTGGACGATGCACTCTGCGTCCTCACTTATTACAGCAGCAATACCCTGCTGCATAAAGATATTTCGTGGTACACAATCACCGGCAATCAGAATGCGCCGGATTCCCCGAAGAGAAAGAAAAACTGAATCTGCCTGCAAAACCCGAAAGCCACCGTATTTATGCGGTGGCT
>DGVV01000100.1 GCA_002395085.1 Ruminococcus sp. UBA4275
GTGCGCGGTGCCGATTAACGAAAGGGGGCACAGTCGCGCATCGCCCAAAGAGAGCCGCATAATCGGCGCAAGAGTGCCCAAAGGGAGAGCATTCTCACCGAATGCCGGATAAGGATAATCGCGGAGGAAATTTTTGTGAGGCACTCAATGAGCGCAGCTCGTTGGACAAAGATGCTGTTCCCTGCTGTAATCTTGCAGCGGCTGCCCGCTTCTTTTGTGAAAAAACGAAAAAATATGGCAAAAAGACTGGACTTTTCCGCGAAAATCATGTATAATAGCTTTGTATCGAATTTTCCCGAACATGAAGGAGGCTCTTTAACCCATGAAATTGCTGAAAAAAGCTGCGGCGGCGCTGCTTGCAGTCTGTACTGCATTCGGCTGCGCATCCTGCGGCGAAAACACCGCCAACGCAATGACCGTTGACGGATATGATGTCCGCGCCGGCATCTATCTCTACTATGCGACCAGCGCATATACCGAGGCAATGTCTGTTCTGCGTGACGGCGGACAGAATTTCGACGATGTCAAGGAAACCAAGGAAATCAAAAAGATCATGAAGGACGCAACGATCGACGAGATCAGCGCCGAGAAATGGATCCAGAACAAGGCCGCTGAGCATTGCCTCGATTTCGTCGAGGTCGAGCGTGAGTTTGATGCGCTGGGTCTGACACTTACCGGTGATCAGCTCGCGGCAATCAAGAACGAGACCGCATCCAACATGAGCTACTACGGCAAGTTCTATGAAAGCGCCGGCATCGGCGAGCAGTCCGTGAAGGATATCGTCACCAACAACTACAAGCAGAACGCAATCTGGGAAGCCTATTACGGCGATGAAGGATCGGTCGGCGTCAAGGATGAGGACATGAAGGACTACTACGCAGAGAATCATCTGCGTATCAAGTACATCGAGATGCCTCTGAAGGACGGCGAGGGCAATCTGCTCAAGGGCGATGAGAAAAAGGCGCGCGAGGCAATGGCTGATGACTACCTGAACCGCGCAAATAAAAAGGTCGGCGACGAGGCTGCGCTGATGGAGGAATTCGATTACCTCATTGAAGAGGAGATTCACTATCAGACCTCGCTCTCTGAGGCGGCAGTCACCACGACCGACGATCAGGGCAGCACGATCACAACCGAAACCACCGCGAAGGCAACCACCGCCGACAAGGACAAAACCGAAACAACCGGCGACAGCACCGATATCACGACAACGGCTCCCGCTGAGGACGGCACCAGCACCGAGACCGCCACAACCACAGTCGCCTCGGATGCAGAGACTACCGAGACCACAACGGAAACCGCAGGCGATACCACAACCGGTACAACGGCGGAAGCCGCAGACACCACGACCACTACTGCGAATGCGCTCGGTTACAGCACCGATCAGGAACGCATTTTGCAGGTCAGCACCTCCGCTGCGGACGACAAAAAGGATTCCACCGAAACCGAAGCAGAGCCGACCTACACGCCCTGCAAGGCAGTCTATGAATGGGCGGCAAACGAGAAAACCGAGCTGCTCAAGCCGGTCAAGATCGTCTCCGATGACGAGGAGACCATTTATATCGCGGTGAAAATGGATATCCGCGACAGAATCACGCCCACCGATCAGTGGACAGACAGCACCAAGGAATCTGTCCGAAACGAGATGTACTACAAGGAATTCTCGGATATGCTGAGCGACAAGGCGGATAAGCTGACGGTCAGCCGGAACGATAAGGCATTCAAGCGCTACAAGGTTCTAGATGTGGATATCGTCGGATACCAGAGCGATATGATGCAGTATTATTACAGTATGTATAACTTCGGATAACGAAAGGACTCCGGGGCAGAAACAAAACGAGAACGCCATAGTACTTCTGATGTGAGGTCGGAAATACTATGGCGTTTTTCTGCGGCGGCGCCTGAACAGCATCCCCGAAAATAAACGCATCCGCAAGATATTGCAGTTTTCGTTGCTGTTTTTTTCATTGACAAAGCCGGGTTCGTGTGCTATAATATTTTTATCGGCATTTATCAGCATATATAAAGAATAAACCGGCTTGTTTCGTGTGACCGGCAGACATAGGAGGGGAGCATATGCCGCAGCTTAAAATTTTCGGAACAGTCTATGATCGGGGCAGTGAGCACGAACCCGTTTTTCAGATCACGGATTCCAAACTGATTCGCTATACCGGCCAGGATGAAGCCGTTACCGTTCCGGACGGTGTCACGGAAATCTGCTGGGACGCCTTTCTGAACTGCAAGCAGCTCAGGTCTGTGCAGATTCCGGATTCTGTCCGGATTATACGGAGCAATGCATTCCGCGGCTGCGAGAGCCTGACGGATATTTCGCTGCCGGATTCCCTGACGCATATCGGAACCGGCATTTTCTGCGGATGTACCGCGCTCCGGAGCATTACTCTGCCGGAGGGCATCACCGTGATTCCGGACGGCGCTTTTGCAGCCTGCCCGAATCTTTCGGAAATTCACTTTTCCGATCAGATCACGAAAATCGGAATGCACGCCTTTCTGCGCTGCTCTGCGCTGACCGAGATCGTCATTCCCGAAAAGGTCACGGAAATCGGACGGCACGCCTTCGGAAGCTGCGAGCATCTTGCAAAGGTCACGGTCAAAGGCGAGATTCCCTATCTGTTTATGGTGTTCTCAAACTGCACCGGGCTTAAGGAGGTCATCCTTTCTCCCGGCATCCGCGAGATTACCTGTGCATTTGAAAACTGCACCTCGCTGGTCAGCGCGGTGATCCCGGATACAGTCAAAAAGATCGGCTGGAGCGCATTTTCCGGCTGCTCGTCGCTGACGCATATCACGCTGCCGGACAGTGTCCGGGAAATCGACAGCGGCGCCTTTGAGGACTGTGTGTCTCTGACGGAAGTCGAGCTGCCGTCTGAAGTCAAGTGCGACAGCAGCGCCTTCCTGAATACACCGGTTGCGGCGCGCTTTCAGGAGGCTGTGCCGTCTGAGGACGCCTGACCCGCAGCATGATCAATCCGCAAACACCCTGAACAGGTGAAGATATCAAATCATATGGAGGAATCACAATCATGGCAGAGATCATCGACGGCAAAAAGATTGCCGCAAATGTCAAAGCAGAAGTCCGCGCAGAGGTGGAGCAGCTCAAGGCGCAGGGCGCAAAGCCCGGTCTGGCAGTCGTTCTGGTCGGCAATAACCCCGCTTCGCGCGTCTATGTTTCCAACAAAGAGAAGGACTGTGCCGAGTGCGGCTTTGCATCCTATGAGTATGCACTGCCGGAGGAAACGACAGAGGCGGAACTGCTTGAGCTGGTCGCAAAGCTCAATGAGGACGATACCGTGAACGGCATCCTCGTGCAGCTCCCGCTCCCGAAGCAGATCTGCGAGCAGACCATCCTGCACGCGATCTCGCCCGCAAAGGACGTCGATGCATTCCATCCGGAAAATGTCGGTCATATCATGATCGGTGACTACAATTTCCTGCCCTGCACCCCCGCAGGCGTCATTGAGATGCTCGATGCCATGAAGATCGACATCAACGGCAAGCACTGCGTCGTCATCGGCAGAAGCAATATCGTCGGCAAGCCTATGGCAATGCTGCTGCTCCACCGCAACGGCACGGTCACGATCTGCCACTCCCGCACGAAGGATCTCGCTGAGCAGACCCGTCAGGCAGATATTCTCGTCGCGGCGGTCGGCAAGGCGGGCTTTGTCACCGCGGATATGGTCAAGGAGGGCGCTGTCGTCATCGACGTGGGCATGAACCGCAATGCAGAAGGCAAGCTCTGCGGCGATGTCTGCTACGATGAGGTCGCGGCAAAGGCTTCTGCGATTACGCCTGTTCCGGGCGGTGTCGGCCCGATGACCCGTGCGGTGCTGATGCGCAATACCCTGACCGCCGCAAAGATGCAGTTTGCAGGCAAGTGAAACGTAAGATCCGGACAGTGACAGTCGGCGGGATGCAGTATGTATGGCAGATGCGCTTTGCGAAAACTGCCGTGCTGCTGCTCTCGCCGCTGTGCGATAAGACCGCTCTGATTGAGGTCGCATTCCCGTGCGGGGCGGGAACAGAGGATCAGTATGCCGGCGAAATCACGCTCGAAAAAGGCGGAGAATGCGCCGTCCTGAAAACCTGCTCCCCGCGCATGGCAGCGCTTCTGCTCCCGCATCTTGCGGAGAAATTTGTCACGCGGCAGACGCAGAATTATGACGGTTTTGTGCTGCTCAGAGAAATGGGATACCGCGTCACGGCCGTCTCTGCAAAATACTTCGATTTTCCATAGATAAAAGAAAATGCGGCTGATGATCAGTCAGCCGCATTTTCCCTTTGGAAGAAGTAGAGAGGTATTATTTATCATGATTACGATTATATTATACCGCGTGTACGCTCTGTTTACTAGCACTTTTTTTCAACAATCCGTGAACACTTTGTGAACGTATGAAAGAGGCTGCACAATATGCGCAATAAATTGTTTATTTTCGACAGTCACTCCCATTACACAGATGCCGCCTTCGATTCTGACCGTGATGCGGTGCTGTCAGGCTTGTCTGCACAGGGCGTTGTGCAATGCATGACCTGCGGTACAGATATTCCGTCCTCCGCAGCCAATATCGCGCTGGCAGCAGCATATCCGGAGCTTCTGACCGCAGCAGCGGGTGTACATCCTGAGACCCCCTTCCCGCCTGACGATTACCTGCAAACCCTGCGGGAGATGGCGGCACATCCCGCCGTACACGCAATCGGTGAGATCGGTCTGGACTACCATTATGAGAGCTATGACGCCCCGCAGCAGCAGCGCATCCTGCGCGAACAGCTTGCGCTCGCGAAAGAACTCGGTCTGCCGGTCATCCTGCACTGCCGCGATGCCACCGGCGATATGATGCATATTCTGCGGGATTATGCACCGCTCAGCGGCGTGATGCACTGCTTTTCGGGGTCGCCGGAAACTGCGCGGGAGGTACTCGCAATGGGGCTGTATATCGGCTTCACGGGCGTTATCACATTCAAAAATGCGCGCAAACCGCTGGAAGCGCTCCGCAGCATCCCGCCTGACCGCCTGCTGCTGGAAACAGACTGTCCCTATATGGCGCCCGTCCCCTACCGCGGCAAGCGCTGCGACAGCTCCATGCTGCGGGAGACAGCGGCGGTCATGGCGCGTGAAAAGGGCGTATCTGTAGAGGAAATCTGCCGCATTACCGCGCAGAATGCCGCAAGGCTCTTCCGCGTGGATCTGCCGGAAAACTGAAAGGAGCATGAAAAATGGAGGAGCATCAGCCGCGCAATGCGTTTGACATTCCGAAGGTATTTTATTTTGAGGTGGGCAATGTCCACTCCGGCAGCCGCGGAAATCTGCGCTACCGCGTGAAGCCTGCCGACGGCGAGCTGCACATTGATGTGTGGCGCGAGGACATTTGCTTTGAACTGGCACAGGAGCGCGGGATCATTGCAGCAAGTGCGGCGTATCCCGTCAGCGAGGAGGGCTTTCAGCAGATGCTCGATTTCCTGCAGGCGGAGTATGACCGGACGGAATAACCCGCACATTTTCCAGAACTTTCCAGTGTCGGATTCGCCGCTGCTGCATATACTAGCATCAGCGGTGAATCGCGCTCATCATACGAACGGGAAGTGGCATTTTTCATGCCCGCAGGATTGCTTCCGGTTCGGGAGCAATCCGGTTTCCCGCTTGCTGATACCGGCGCAGATGTCTGCCTTGTACAGACCTCTGCGCCGCTTTGTTTGTCGGATCGGTGACATTTTGACAGCAAAATGGTTACAATTTATCATATAGATGCTTGTGATTTGTGTAAAATAGCAGAAAGTTCCCAAAAATCTTGTGTACAATTTTGCGGTTTGTGCGTTGACAATCTGACGAAATTATGATAGAATGATAAGGGATAAGCTGTACACTTTGTTCAAACTGTGTGCGCTGCATCCCGCTTTGTTTGATTGATTTGTTTTGATAATTTGGAGTTTTTAGGAGGAACAAGACATGAAAAAAACCAGACTTGCAATCGCTGCCCTGCTGCTCGCATCCATGTCGCTTGGTGCATTCACGGGCTGCGGTGAGCCTGAAGTCAGCTACAAATCGCTCGATTCTGCTACCGCTGCGGAAGTTGCACAGATTGCCGCAGAGGATGAGCGCCTGACCGGTGAACTCGAAAACAAGACCATCAAGTGGATGGCAAACTGGGACATCAATCCCGATGCTTCCGGTAAGTCTACCCCGATTGAACTGGAGATTTTCCATTCCCGTTACGGCGGCGTGGTCGAGTATAAGGCGTGTGACTGGGATTCCCGTTACGATCAGCTCGCAAACGCCATCAACGGCGGCGACGGCATCGACTTCTTCCCCGCTTCCGACCTCGACGCGTTCCCCAAGGGTGCGATCAAGGATATGTTCGTCCCGATTGACGATTACATCGACTTCAGCGATCCGCTCTTTGCCGATGTCAAATCGACCGCTGACCTCTTCCAGTGGAAGGGCAAGCACTATGTCATCGTCAACAATGTCTCCGGCGATAACTGCGTCGTCATCTATAATAAGGATACCATCGAGGAGAACGGTCTGAAAGATCCCGCAAAGCTCCTCGCAGAGGATAACTGGAACTGGGATACCTTCACCGAATGCCTCAAGCAGTTTGTCGATCCGGATAACGGTCAGTACGGTATCGACGGCTGGTGGTTCGAGGCGGGTCTCTCCGCTACCTGCGGCGTCCCGTACATCGGCATTCAGGACGGCAAGCTGGTCAACAACCTGAAAGATCCCGCAATTGAGCGTCTCCAGAACTGGATGTACGACCTCGGTACTTCCAACTGCGTCGCAATCGGCGTCGGTGATTTCGGCTGGACCGCAATGCCCAACTACATCGGTGAGGGCAAGACGCTGTTCTATCCGTGCGGCGCATGGGCGCTGTACTCCTCTCCGGATCAGTGGCAGGCACAGTTCGGTGAGAACGCTATGTTCGTGCCGATGCCGAAAGACCCGAATGCTTCTGAGTATTACATCCCCTGCGGCCTCGACGGCTATGTCATGGTCAAGGGCGGCAAGAACCCCGAAGGCGTTGCGAAGTTCGCAGCCTGCAAGCGCATGACCATCACCAATGAGCGCGCAAACGCCATTGCAAGAGAGCAGCTCATCGCTGACTACGGCTGGCGTGACGATATGTGCCAGATGCTTGATAAGGTTCACGCACTCGCACAGGCAAATCCGCACTACGATTTCTACAACGCAGTCTCCACCGATGTCTCCGGCATCCTCGATTCCAATGAGAACGGCATCCGTGCCGCCTCGAAGGGTCAGACCCAGTGGAGCGAATCCGTCTCCGCAATTTACTCCGCAATCGACGCTTATCTCGCAGAGTATAACGGATAACTGCAATTTCGTAATATTTGCGCACGTCTGCTGCATCTGCAACAGACGTGCCTTTTTGCGCGGGAAAAGGCGTATAAAGCAGATAGGACGCTAAACGCAGCGAGAAAGATTATGTGCAAAATAGCCAAAAGGCAGGCGCATAATTCTACAGCAAAAACGTCCTCTTTTCCTTGCAAAAGTGCAGATTTCATGGTATAATGAATATGATGCAATAATATGCGTCAATATGCAGATTATACGCTGCCATCATCTTTCAGGAGGCGCACAAGCATGGGGTTCAAAATTAAAAATGGCGTTTTGCTGAAATATGAGGGAGCGGGCGCACTGGAACGGCTCGGCATCCGCAAACAGGATGAGATGCTGATGATCCCGAAAAATGTCACAGAGATCGCGGATGAAGCTTTCAATATGACAGAAGTGTCGAGCGTCAGCATTCCGGGAACTGTCCGTATGATCGGTGAGCGCGCGTTTGCGCTGTGTGCCGATCTCCATACCGTTGAGCTTGCAGAGGGGCTGCAGGTCATCGGTACCAATGCGTTTGATGGCTGTCATGTCCTCAGAAAAGCAATACTTCCGGATTCGTGTGAAACGGTCGGCGCGTGGGCGTTCTATAATTGCAGCGGCCTGCGCAGCGTCCGGCTCTCCGAACAGACGGAAGCAATCGCGCGCGGCACTTTCTCCGGATGCTCCAGACTGGAAAGCATCGAAGTGCCGGAAAGCGTGAAATATATCGAAAGCCGTGCGTTCTATGCCTGTACCTCCCTGACCAGCATCAAGCTCAATCAGGGACTCAAAACCATCGGGCGCGAGGCATTCGCCTGCTGTTCCTCTCTGACAACGGTCTATATTCCCGAAACCGTGACCGAAATCTGCGAGGACGCCTTCGCAGGCTGTACTGAGCTGAAGACCATCATTATCCCGCCCTCTGTCACCAAGCTTCACCCGTATGCATTCGGGTCGGAGCCGCGTATCCAGACCATCACAACCGTGACCGGTTCTGCCGCGCATCAGTTCGCGCAGGCAAACGGAATCATGTGCTATACCGAACGGGAAGCGGGACTCCTCCGCGGCTGTAACCCGTCCTTCTTCATCGAGTATGGCATTCTGAAAAAATATACACAGGAATATAATGTCCGCGATGTGCTTGTGCCGGAAGGCGTCATCCGCATCGGCAACCATGCTTTTGAGCAGAACCGGCAGCTTGTGTCGGTTGTCGTGCCGGAGGGCGTGGTGGACATCGGTGAGTATGCCTTTAACGGCTGCCGCTCGCTGCAGCGCATCTACCTGCCAGGCAGCCTGCGCCATATCGGCAAATTCGCCTTCCGGGACTGCCCGCTGCTGGAGGTCATCCTGCCGCAGGGCATCCTCCACATCGAAAAGAATGCGTTTCAGGGCTGTACCTCGCTGCGGCGCTTCTATATGCCCGATACGCTCGAAAAGCTCGAAAATGAGGCTCTCCGCGATTGTATGTCGCTGACAGAACTTCGCTTCTCCGCCAAGCTGACCAGCATCAATGAGGGAATGTGCAGCGGTTGTTCGTCGCTGCGGCAGATTGTCATTCCGGAAGGCCCGCGGTACATCCAGCAGAATGCTTTCCGCGGCTGTTCCAGCTTGCAGAAGGCGTTTATCCCCGACAGCATCGAGGAAATCTCCGGCAATGCCTTTGCGGAAACGCCGCTGTTCCGCATGACCGCAAACCACTACATCGTCGGGCGGTTTCTCATCCGTGCGGACGGCTACAGTCCCATCCCGATTGGTGTGCATCGCATCGGCCCGCGTGCCTTTGAGCGCGGCGGTCTCCGTGCAGCAATCATTCCGGAGGGCGTCATCAGCATCGGTGACAACGCCTTCGCAAACTGCGGTGTGCTGACCGATGTGGTCATCCCGCAAACCGTTACCGAAATCGGCGTGGATGCCTTCGCGTATACACCTTGGCTTTCCCGCCGCACTGAGCCGTTTACCATCGCAGGCGCGAACATTCTCATGCGCGCAAGCGTCACACAGGCGGAAGTCCGTGTCCCGGTCGGCGTGCGGGTCATCGGCCCATCGGCATTCGCACAGCTTCCCAGCCGCGTGATCCGGCTGCCGGAGAGCGTCATGCGCATTCAGCACGGCGCATTCTCTTACTGCGAGCAGCTCGAAACCGTTGAGCTGCCGACCACCCTGCGCCGCATTGACGGCTATGTTTTCCACGGCTGTACTGCACTCAAGAATGTCATCTTCAAGGAAGGCCCTTCCAAGGTCGGTCACGCGATGTTCTCAAGCTGCACCAGCCTCAAGCAGGTCAAACTGCCCTCGACCATCACCGAAATTGACAACGAGGCGTTCTATCATGCCGGCATCGAGAAGATTATTATTCCGGACGGCGTGACGCGCATCGGACAGTCGGCGTTCAGCCATTGCGAGCATCTCACAGATATTGCCATTCCGGCCTCTGTGACGGAAATCGCAGAGAACGCCTTTACGGAATGCCCGAAATTCCGCCTGCACGCGGAAGAAGGCAGCTATGCAGAACGATTCGCCAAGCAGCATCACATGATGATGACGCTTGTTCCGCTGAATCTGGAAACGCTCCTTGCTGCGGAAGCACCGGCAGAAGAACCTGTACCGGAAGCACCGCCTGTGCCGCGCCGTCAGGAGATTCCGCAGCCGGTCAACAGCGATCCTGATTTCCTTTTCCGGAACATGGATAAGCCGCAGGAATCGCCTGCACAGCCGCAGGCAGACGCACCGCAGCCCGCGCCCGATGAAGCGTCTTTCCAGCTGACAAAGCCGGAACCGTCCCCGCAACCGGAGATTCCTGACGAAGAACCGCCGGTTCCGGAAACGAAATCGTCTGTTCCGGATGAGATGTACTATCCCGATGAGGACATCGACGACCCGGAGGACGACGAGGAAGAAGAAATTGTGCCGATCGACGTTGGCAAACTGCCGCAGGGTCGCCGCGCACAGGATATTTTCGATGACCAGCCGGTCATTAAGCGCAAGAAAAAGAAGAAACCCGCTGAACCCGCAGAAGCTCCCGTGTCGCCGGCAGAATCCGCCGCGCAGGAGCCGCCTGCTGAGCCGGAGCCGGAACCCGATCCGGAGCCTGAGCCAGAACAGGAAGATCCAAAGCCCCCGGCATTCGATGATGATGAGCAGAACTATGCTGCGCGCGTCAAGCGTGAGCTGGAGGAAGCCCGCAAGCAGTCGAAGCCGATTGATCCGAAAGCCAAGCTGCCGCAGATCGCCGAAGAAAAGCCTGCTCCTGAGCCGAAGCAGAAGCGCCGCAAGCGTGCGGAGAAACGTCATGCGGAATCGGAGGAGGATGCAAAAGCCCGTCGCAGAGCCAGCTTGCTGGATGATCTGCCGGAGCTTCCCGAAGAACGCGAAATGCGTTTGCGTGCAAACGAAACACCGGAGGAGACGAAAGCGCGTGTCCGCAGGAGTCTTCTTGATGATCTTCCGGATCTGCCCGATCTTCCTGATGAAGAACCGGACATCCCGAAGCTGGACGCAGATGCCCCGCCGATTCTCCCGCAGGTTTCTGATGAGAATGCCCCCGCTGTATCGCCGGAGGATGACCCGTTTGCGGACATTCACTGGAACAACGATCAGACGACCTTTACCATTCGCTTATAACAACAGCGCCCCGTATGTCATTCATACGGGGCGTCAGCTTGTAGATAAAGTGTCTCCGACGGATTTATATTGAGGGCTCTGCCCTCAAACTCCCGCTTAAGGGCTACTAGCC
>DGVV01000057.1 GCA_002395085.1 Ruminococcus sp. UBA4275
CTTTTTGAAAAAAGCGCGACCAAAAACTTCAGTTTGGATAAACAGATCATTCATTTGACAAATCATGTGTAGCCACATAAAAAGTTACATACCCTTATTTTTCAGGAAAAATCTCAGTGGTCTGCTTTTTCTGATTGTTTTTCCGCGATTTCATGGACAAATGCCGCCAGTTCCCCGCTGTGCAGCAGCGGAGAACCGTGTCCGCCGTCAACATATTTCATTTCCTTGTCAGGGGCGCTGACCGTATCAAAATACGCTGCGGCGACTTCAACCATGGTGCTGAATCCGTGATCCTTTGCGCCATCAATCAGATAAAACGGCACCTGATACTCTGTTTTCCCGTCAATCGGAATTTGACCGCACAGTTCGTCACCGAAAATGTCGCCGCCGGTCAGCACCGTGTCGATGTATTCGGCGTAAGCGGGCGTATTCATCAGCTGACGGTACTGTTCCGTTACTGTGCAGTACGGATTGAACAGGATTCCTGCGATGAGACTGAAATCGGAATCCCGGAACAGATTGTCGTTGTAGGAATACTGCGAATATCCAAGCCGATAGACGATTTCCTTCTGATTCTTCATGCCGGCTTCCGGATCGAACTGTTCTGCCGCTGCATGAATCTCAGGATCATTTTGGGTCAGGGAGAGCATATGATCTTTGTATGCCTTCTGACTGATCTTCTCATTGACAACCAGACCGGATGTAATGAGTGCATCGTATTTTTCGGGGTATTCCAGCGCAAGATTTGCTGCAAGCAGAGAGCCCCATGAATGCCCGAACAGCGTGATCTTCTCCTTGTGCAGATAGTCGCACAGGAAATCTGTCAATGCCTTGCCGTCTTCGATCATCAGTTCGCCTGTGACCGGATCGGTCTCCTGATAATCCGGATAATTGTGTCCGCAGCCGCGCTGATCCCATTCCACGATCGTATAATCCGCGCTGAGCTTGCGGAAGGCGATCCAGTCGAATGTGATTGACGGATAGCACGGACCGCCGTGCAGAAACAGCAGTACCGGATTGTTCACATCCTGTCCGTAGATACAGATCCACTGCTTTGTGCCGTTGATGTCTGCATACATGGATTCGTTGATTCCGCCTTCCGGCGTGCGGCGGTTGATCTGCCTGCCGATTACGATGACCAGAATCTCAATGACGATCAGTGTAATCAGAATGATGCAGATCCATTTGACGATTTTCAAAAGTTTTCCAATAAATTGTTTCATATTTTGCTCCTTTGTGTTCGGTTGATCGCAGTTATTCAGGATTTGCAGTGTAGAATTCCGCAGTGACTTTTCCGCCGCCGTTTTCTGCATTGGCGAGACGGATTTTTCCGCCGTGTTTCATGCAAAGCAGGCGGCAGATGTACAGTCCCAGTCCGAAATGAACATCGGAATTCCCTTCCTCGCGGTAAAACGGGCGGTCGGCTTTTCGGAGCGCTTCCTCCGTAAATCCGCAGCCGTCATCCTGTACGGTAATGCAAAGGAAATCCCCCTGCATTTTCATTTCTGCCGTCACAGCGGTATTTGCATAACGAAGTGCATTTGCTGCAAGGTTTTCAAACACTTGCATCACCAGTTCCGAATCAATCGGGACAGACTGATCAGGATGCGGACAGGGTTTCATGTGAAACTGCTTTGCTTCGCAGAGCAGCGATCCTGTTTCCGCAAGCTGTGCGTGAAGCGCAGAAAGTGTAGTTTGTGTCCGTTTCGGTGTGATGTCCTCAAGCTTTTGTACAGCGTTCATTTGCTCGGTATATTGCCGCAGCCGGTTGATCTGCCGTTCCATTTTTTGCAGGATTTCCGTTTGCTTGGCAGGCGGGAGCTGACCTTCATATTTCTGCATCAGTTCCACATATCCGGAGAGAACGGTCAGCGGCGTGCGGAGATCGTGTGAAAAAGCCGCAGAAAGCCGTTTGCGTTCCTCCATGCTTTGCCAGATTTCGAGATTGCTTTCAAACAGTTTCTGCCGCATCTCATCAAATGCGCTGCACAGTGTTCCAAGCTCATTGTTTTTGCGGTACTGCACTTTGAAATCCAGCTCGTTTTCGGAGATTTGTTTTGCTGCATTTGTGAGTATTTCGATTGGTTTACGCAATTCGCGGCTGTAAAAAAAATAGCCTGTCACGAGAATACAAAGCAAAACCCAGACCGGCAGCAGCACATAATCAGCGTGTGAAACGGCAAACAGCATAATTCCTTCCCGGCTGCGCGACCAGATAATCTGATTATTATGTATTGTGAGTTTCACTACAGGAAATATTTTGACAGCACTTGCACGCAGGAGATTGAGGAGAAACCGGATGCCCTGTGAACCGATCAGGATTGCAGCGAGACAAACCGGAATATAACCAATCAGCGCGGTGCGGATAGAATGTTGTTTTTGTTTCACAGTATCCATTTGTATCCCATACCCCAGACTGTTTCGATGTGCTTTTCTTCCCCGTATCTGCCAAGTTTTGCGCGCAGGCGGCGGATATGTTCTGCGACAACGGAGCTGTCTCCTTCCGCATCGTATCCCCAGATTCGTTCGTAAATCCGTTCTTTGTCAAAAACCTGTCCTGCGTTTTCAGAGAGCAGCTCCAGAATACTGTACTCTTTTTTTGCAAGGTCAATCTGCTTTCCGCCTGCGGAAACCGTTTTGGCGGTGTAGTCAATCGTGAGACTGCCGCACAGCAGCACATTCCGGCGGACGGTCTCACGGTGATCTCTGCGGATATGTGCAGCTACACGCGCTCCCAGTTCATCCAGTGAAAACGGCTTGATGATATAATCGTCTCCGCCGGCAGTAAAACCCGCAATCTTGTCGTTGTTTTCAATGCGGGCAGTGAGAAACAGAATCGGACAGCTTACACTGTCGCGGATGCGCCGGCAGACACTCAGGCCGTCTGCTTCCGGCATATTGATGTCAAGCAGAATAATGTCAGGCATTTTGGATACCGCAGCGATTGCCTCCGCACCGTTTGAAGCGGTGAGGACGAGATAGCCGTTGATCTCGAAATAATCGCGCAGCATACTGACAACATCGGGTTCGTCGTCTGCAATCAGAATCTTGTACATGGTTTCACCTCATTTTGTTCGGCGTTTGTATGGCAAAGTCAGATTTTATAATCCTTTGTGCAGCGTATGACGCGGAAAACCTGTTCTGCGGTCTGTGCAAGACTGCGTTTTGCCGTATCGGGCTGCATAGCTTCTGCGGGTGTACAGCAGGTTTGCAGGATTGAAAAAAAGGCGTCAATGCCGCATTGGTGCAGTGTGTCATCGGGGCAGGTGATGCCGCTGAATGCCACGACGGGTTTGCCGGTTTGTTTTGCAATTTCTGCGATGCCGGCAGGAGCTTTGCCCATTGCCGTCTGTGCATCAAGACAGCCTTCTCCCGTCACAATCAGATCTGCACACCGGATTGCTGCTGTCAGATTTGTTTGTTCCGCAATCAGCCGGATTCCGTTTATGAGTTCCGCGTGCAGAAAGCTGCGAAGCGCAAAACCGATTCCGCCTGCCGCGCCTGAGCCAGCAAGGCAGGGGTCTGCGTCCGGCAGAATCTGCTGTACAATCCCCGCAAAATGCCGGATGGCATCGTCCATATCTGCAAGCTGTGATGCATCTGCACCTTTCTGCGGTGCAAATACATAGGTGCAGCCCTGCGGACCGTACAGCGGATTTGTTACATCGCACGCAACACGGATTGTGCTTTCACGCAATGCAGTCAGAATGCTGTTTCCGTCGATGCTGCTTATTTCTGACAGTCCGGCATTGCCCGCCTGAACGGGAACACCGTCCGCATTCAAAAACCGGAAACCTAGTGCTTGCAGGCATCCGGTGCCGCAGTCATTGGTCGCACTGCCGCCTATGCCGAGAATCAGATTCCGGCAGCCCTGTGCCAGCGCATCGGCAATCATCTCTCCGAAACCGAACGTGGTCGTATGCATCGGATTGCGTTCCTGCATTGTCAGCAGCGGCAATCCGGATGCAGCAGACATTTCAATAACCGCAGTCCGGTCCGGAAGAATACCGTACTGCGCGCAGATTGGTCTGCCAAGCGGGTCATGGACAGAAACAGAGCGGTATATACCATGCAGACCGTCTGTCAGCGCTGCCGTTGTACCTTCTCCGCCGTCCGCGACCGGAAACACCAGAATATCAGCATCCGGCATGGCGCGCCGAATTCCATCGGCGGCGGCATTGCCCGCTTCTGCTGAGGTGAGACTGCCCTTAAAAGAGTCGATTGCAACAACGATTTTCATGCTGTACCTCACGTATTGTTCTGCGGCAGAATGTCTATGCAGCGAAAGCCGCAAAGCTGTGTATCGAGGATGTATCTGACCAGATTCATCCAATTGATGCACACCTCAAGAATGTATGCATCGCCCGTGGCCACAAGCGGTTTGGTTTTCAGGAGGGCATCAACCGGATTTTCGGTTTGAACATCCAGCGAAAACGGGCAGTTCTCCGCAAGTTCCAGTATTCGCTGACGCAGTTTGCCGGAGTGGGAAACCGGTTTATCCAGCAGAATGACCGCCTCTTTTACCCGCAGCGATTCCAGTCCGCGCAGCAATGCAGCAATCGCAAGGTCAGTCTGCGGAATCAGGTGATATGTGCCGTGCAGACCTGCAAGGTCACGCACAGCCCCATCCATACAGCAAAAAAGCATCGAATCGGAAAAAGCGATTTCCAGCCCGATGACGACATTGAAACCGTCTATATAAATCGTTTTCCCGCTGATGTCCGTGACTTCGCGGCTTTGAATGTTACGGATTCGTGCATCGGAAGCGACAGTTCTGGTCAGTGCAAGCCGCTGACGTTCCGAAAACTGGTAGTGGTCTCCGACAAAGCGTGCCGCTGCGGTCACGGGATAACCGCGGTTCAGCAGATAACAAATCTCTGCGGCAGCATTGCGGAGTTTCGGGAGATTCTGTTCGCTGAAATCCTGCTGATCTGCGGGCAGATAGCCGCGTTTTTGTTGACTTGTCATGTATTATCCCTCTTGTGGATGATTATACGGATGATAACAGTATACCACAGCCAATATGAATTGTCAAACCGGCATGGTGCATCAGACTGAAAAAGCGCATTGTACGAACATTTTTCATGCTTCATTTCTGCCGTATGACCGCCCATGCTGCAATCAGTTTTTCGAGTGTCCAGGCAGCATTTGCAGGACTGGTTGAAGGCAGCCGCACAGCACTTTTTTCAAGGGCAGGCTGCTGATATTTGGCATAAAACTTTGCAGCCGTACCGCCGTTGACATACACCTGCCGGATCTGTGCTGCGGCGAAGATCGGGGAGAGATCATTTGGTATCACATTCCGGATGCTGCTGTCCGATGAGCCGACAATTTCACAGGACGCAATGACATCCCAGAGTGCTATGTGATTTTGCAGCAGAAATGTACGTTTTTCCTCAATCGACTGCGGTGTTTCGCATCCGAAAACAGCAGCGGTGACACGCCAGAAACGGTTCTGCGGGTGACCGTAAAAAAACTGCTGTTCCCGCGATTTGACAGAAGGGAAACTGCCGAGAATCAGAATTTCAGAGTGTGCGTTATACAGCGGAGGAAACGGGTGTTGAATCTGCATCCGGAATGCATCCTTTCTGATTGCAAAAGCTGCACGGGTTAAATTCCGTGCAGCTTTCAGCTTGTAGATAAAGTGTCTCCGACGGATTTATATTGAGGGCTCTGCCCTCAAACTCCCGCTTAAGGGCTACTAGCC
>DGVV01000103.1 GCA_002395085.1 Ruminococcus sp. UBA4275
CCTGCATTCCTGCGGGGCGTCCTCATTTTCTATATTGTTCAATCTGCCCTCTGCGGAATGTACATCTGCATCATCCGCTGATACTGCTTCGGAGAAACCTGTGTATCTGCCGAAAACTGCCGGATAAAGTATTTGCTGTCTGCATAGCCGCAAAGTTCTGCTGTCTCCGCAGAAGTTTTCCCGCCTGTAATCAGCAGCGCCTTCGCCTGCCGCAGCCGTGCCCGGATGCAGTCCTGATGAAAGCTGATCCCGAAATACTGCTTGTAAATGCGGTTCATGTGATTGGCATTCAGATGCAGCACAGCGGCAGTTTCCTGTAAACTTTCCGCCTGCTGCGGCGCGGCATAGATTTCCTGCCGGATCTGCATCAGCGCTGCAAAATGCGGCATCTGCGCAGCGCTGTAATGCTCCTGCTGCTGCCGGTTTAACTGTACGGAAACTGCTGTGCGCAGTTCTGCAAGCGAGGTCTGCGCAGGATCAAATTCCGCCGCATAATAAAAACACTGTACGCTGCGTGCAGTCTGCTGATATTCGCTGTCTGTGCTGATCGCCGTCCAGATGGCATCTGCAAGCAAATCTGCCGCAGGAACACAATCCGGAAACAGCAGCAGAAAATCATATTCCGAAAGCCGCCCGATGATGCTGTTTCCGCCGCAGAAGCGTTTCAGCATCCGTGCGGCTGACATCAGGCTGCTGACGGTATCCCGTTCCGCATCTGCCAGACCGCGGGCAGTTTCCCCGTAATCAAACCGGAATGCGGCTGCGGTCACACGCGCAGGCTGCTGCGCATTCCGCATCAACTGATAAGCGTCACGCAGACCCGCTGCGCTGAACATACCGGTCATGCTGTCATACGAAGGCGAAAGCATCCGGCATTGCAGCAGATAGCGTACATCACTTTTCAGATGCAGCATCTCCAGTGCATTTGAGACGGATTTCAGCCAATGCCGGTAGGTGTTGTCATAGGTATCGGGAACTGTATACTGCAATGCCGCATATCCCAGAAGCTGTTCCTTGAAAAATACCGGATGCAGATAGCTGACTGCTGTATCCCAGTGCAGCCAGATTTTACTTGTCAATGCCTGTTCCGGCACATGATGCAGCACGGTCTGCGTCCACGGATTGATATTCCGGCAGGTCAGCAGACGGGTATGCGGTTCTTCCTGCAAAAAGGCATCCTCATAGAGGCAAAGCCAGATGTCCTGTGCGCTGCGCACCATGAATAAATGCTGCCCCAGAATCCGACAGAACTCATCGAGATTGCGGCAGGCGGTCAATCCGGCATCCATCTCTGATTTCAGCGACCAGTCTGCATACATCCGGTCAAGCCGTGCCGTTTCCAGTTCCGCACGCAGATCCGGTTCTTCTGTCCCGACCGGACAGGTCTGCCCGCAGATCAGTGTGCCGTGCGGCGGAGTAAAGGGCTGTTCCGGCAGACCGCTGAGTTTGCGCATGATCATTTCCACGGCAGCTTCGCCCAGCGCACGCCGATTGCGCTGATAGGTTGTCAGCAGCGGTGTATGCAGATGCCGTTCCTGCACAAATTCATAGCCCACCACCGCCATAGAAGCCGTCAGGTCTGCACCGACTTCCGCAAAGGCATCCAGCAAACCGAATGCCATGTAGTCATTGGCACAGATGAGCGCCTGCGGCATGGGCAATTCCCCGCTGAGATAGCGTTTTGCCAGCGCTGCACCGGAAGGAAGCCAGAAATCGCCCTCCGATACCAGCGCGGGATCATACGGAATGCCGTGTTTTTCCAGCGAACGCCGGTAGCCGCAGATGCGGGTATAAGAAACCTGCATCATCAGCGGACCGGTCAGCAGGGCAATCTGCGTAAAGCCGCACCGTTCAATCAGGTGGTCTGTGATCTCCTCCAGATCTGTTTCATCACTGGTATTGATGTTCGGAATCGCAGCGAAATCAAATTCTGCAAGACCTGTGCCGATTGTCACCGCCGGCAGATCGTGCATCTCCTGCAAAATGCTGCAAATTCTGCTGCGCAGCGCGGGATTGACAAACGATTCCGTCAGCAGAATCACCGCATCAAATTGCAGGATGCGCAGCAAATCGTAGATGCGGTTATCGGCATTGTCCGCCTGTTCGGGGTCAAGCGAATTATACAGATTCGACAGCACTGTCACGCGAATCTGCTGCCGCTGCGCCTGCGCAATGATTCCGCTTAAAATCTGCCGCTGTTCGATGCCGTTGACCTCTGCACCAATCACGCAGATATGCGCACCGGTATGCTTCATGTCATCCCTCCCCTTTCCCCACAATTATATCATGTGCCGCATAATCCGTCAAGCATCCCGAAGCACTTGCAAAAATATCATTTTTGTGGTATAATAGTTAGCGTTGGCAAACCAAATACAGACGAAAGGATTCGTTTATGAAACATATCTATTTTCATATCCCGCAGGACGGCTTTTACGGCGCATATTATCCCAATCCCGTCCGCAGCAGCTGCGCAGTGATTCTGATGCTGGGCGACAGAATCGACGACAAAATGGCGCGCATGGGCGTGAAATGGCTGCATCAGCGCGGCTGCAATGTGCTGACAATGGCACCCGAAACCAAAGACTACGCCTTCCATCGCTTCCGGATTGAATACTTTGAAAGTGCAATCGCATTTCTGAAGCGTTACAATGACAAAGTCGGGTTCTGCGGTGCATCTACCACCGCAATGACTGCCCTGACGGCGGCATCGCTGCTGCCGGACATCACCCTCACCATTGCAATCTCCCCCAGCGATTTTGTCATGGAAGGCTTCTACCGCGACGGTCTGGACGGTGCAAGAGAACGTCCGGGCGAAGGCGAATCCAGCCTCTCCTATCGCGGCGAGGACCTCCCCTATCTGCCCTATGCCTACCGGCATCCGGAATACTGGAATCAGCTTGCTGCCGAAGCAAAGCGCCGCGGGGATATGGCGGCTGCCCGCGATATGTTTGACCGTTCAGAAGAACTCTGTCCGGTCTCAGAGGATATGCGCATCAAGGTGGAACGCATCCAGGGAATCGTCGCGCTGGTCGGCGCAGAGGATGACTCCCTCTGGGATACCTGCCGCTACATCCGCCGCATGGCAGAACGCCTCCGCCAGAAGCCGCATTCCTGCAAATGCGCGGTGCTGACCTATCAGCACGGTTCTCATTTCATGTTTCCGCAGTCAATGCTTGAAATTCTGCTGCCGGTTGGTTCATCGCTGCTTCTGCGGATGGCATTCCATTCGCTGCGCGTCTACCCCAGAGAAAGCAAACAGACCCGCATCGACCTGGACCGGAAACTCTGCCGCCTGATTGCCATGTGGCAGAACGATGCTGCCTCTGATGATAATTGTGCAAAATGAAATAACGATTCCATAATATGGCAGTTCTGTTTGTAATGTTTTGATAAAGTTTCACAATAGTTTACAAACTCTTTACAGAATATCATGACAAATACATGAAAATATGGTATAATAAGAACATCGGAATCAGTCAATCATCTGCCGCTGACATAATAGCAGATCTATCCGTAAATCTATCTGCGAGCGCGCAAGAAAGGACGAAAATATGACATTATACCAAATTCCCGGAATCATGAATCTGATCCAGACGGAACTGCCTGCCAATGTCAAATCCAAGAGTCTTGAAACGAACATGGAAAACCTCTTTATCACGACCTACAAACAGGAATATCTCACGGATAAACAGCGCAGCAGCGAGGAAACCGTTGACCGCATCTGGCTGTATGCCACCCTCCTTGATGCCGCACTGAACGACAAATCCTATCCCGCCGCCAAGTACAACTGTGCCTCTGAATGGGAAAACGCCGTCCGCTTCCTCAAATTTGAACTGAACAGACGCAAATTTCTCTCCGCGACCATGATTCATGATGTCGCAAAGCTGTGCAGCATGGCGGCATCCTCTATGGATTGCCTGAATGCGGCTTCCTGCGGACAGTCTCTGGTCGGATGGGTCAGGAAGTACGGCGAAAGCCTCACGGATCTCTATGAGATCATCAATGACCTGAAGCGCCGCCTGAATGATACTGCGGAAACCTATCAGAAGTATCAGTATTCGCTCGAACCGAACTGAATCCCAACAGCAAACGCACCACAAGGCCGTGACCCTGCGGTGCGTTTTTTTGTGTATTTGCTGTGATTACTCGTTTCTGAGGATTCCTTCCTCCGCTGCGCGCCGGATGATGTCCATTGCGAAATCGCCCAGCACCTGTGAACCGTCATAGACCGGCTGCATCCGCCCCTCAACCTGCGTTCGCTTCGTGCCGTGCTTTTGCCACGAAATGCCGCCCTTCGTATAATTCAGCATCAGCGGCTGAATGCGGTCAAGTGCATTTGCAAAGCGTGCTTCCGGCGTAGACTGCGCTTCAAAATCATCCCAGAGCTGCCGCAGCCATTTGCCCTGTTCCTCCGGCAGCAATCCGTAGAGACGGTCTGCGGCTTTCTGTTCGCGGGCGGCTTTGGTCGCGTTGCCGGCGGCATCGTAAGCGTAGGTATCACCCGCATCAATCTCCACCACATCGTGAATCAGCACAGTCGCCAGCACGGTTTTCAGGTCAACCGGTTCATTCGCATACTCATGCAGTACCAGCGCCAGCATCGCCAGATGCCATGCGTGTTCAGCGTCATTCTCCTGCCGGTCTTCATGCAGCACGAGCGTCTGCCGCCAGATATTCTTCATTTTGTCCATTTCGAGCAGAAATTCAATTTGCTCGGAAAACCGTTGTTTTTGCTGATCGTTCATATTGAAAAGCCTCCGTTCACCGGCAAAACCTGCCCTGTGATGAATCCCGCCGCATCTGATGCAAGAAACGCAATCGCCTGCGCGACCTCCTCCGGCGTACCAATGCGCGCCAGCGGGGTTTCATCGGCGAGTTCCGCCATTGTTTCTGCGCCGTGCATCCGGTTCATATCGGTATCAATCACACCCGGCGAAACACAGTTCACACGGATGCCGGAGAATCCGACCTCCTTTGCAAGTGCCTTTGTGAATCCGATCACCGCCGCCTTCGATGCCGAATAATGCACCTCACAGGCAGCGCCGACCTCTCCCCACACCGAGGCAACATTGATGATGCAGCCTTTCTGCTGCCGGATCATGCCGGGCAGCAGCCGCTTTGTCAGATGCATCATGCCGCCGACATTCACAGCAAACAAGCGCTGCGCCGTTTCATCGGAGATGTCCTGAAACAATCCGGTCACGGACATTCCGGCATTATTGACCAGCAATCCGACTGTGCCGTACTGTGCGATTTCCTCAGTCATGCGGTCAATCTGCGTGAAATCTGCAAGATCCGCCTGCACGGGAATGCCGCGGATTTCGGCTGCGATTTTCTCCGCGGATGCGCGGTTTTCGCGATAATGTACCAGTACGGTGTATCCGTCTGCGGCAAGTTTTCCGGCAGCCGCCGCCCCGATGCCCCGTGAAGCACCTGTGACAAGTGCAAGCATAATGACCTCCCCGGCGGGCACTGCCCGCGCATTATTTCACAATATATACTGTATTTTTCTCAAACATCCCCACGGCGATTCCGCACGATATTTTCTGTGTCAGCACGGAAACGCCTGCGCCGGCGCTTCTGTCATGCCTTTTTCATATCATACGAAACTGCGATGATATTATATACCACATCGTACGTAAAAACCTGAAAATGCCGGTATACCGACTTGTCAAAATCTGAGCGGACAGGCAGATTTTCAAGCCACTTGCTGTTTTCCACGACATTGAAATCCGTGTCATCCAGATGCGCACAGCGATCCAGATTCTCATAGGTATCCAGCTCACAGGAAAAGCAAGCCAATACGCGATGAAATGTGAGTTCATACGGATGAAATGCCGCACACCTGATTTTGCTTGCCAGCCGCACGTTGATCTTCCCTCTGAAGACCAGATTGTCATAATTATCCTGCGTGACGCTCTCGATATAGATGCAGTCTCTGCCGTTCAGAAAGCCGAATTCCGGTGTTTCAATTCCGACAACCTGTTCCAATCTCTGCCTCTCTTTCTCAATTAGCAGCCGGCGTATAGCCGCTCTCCGCGATGATGCGCTGCCCTTCCTCGCTGCGCATAAAATCCAGCAGCAGCGGAATATTCGGATTGTCATTGTGCGCATCGTAAACTGCAAGCACATCGCCCTGTACCGGATAGCTTCCGTCTGCGATGTGTTCCGGATCGGGGTAGACACCGTTCACCGCAAGCATCTTCACGCCGCCGTTCCCGACGATCCCCTCAACATAATACCGGAACGAATACCCGATCGCGCTGCCGAAAAAGCTCAGCGGATTGCGGTGCATCGGCGTATCGCCCATGAATGTGAGCATCGTCGTCTGACTGCCGCTGCCCGCATTGCGCTGCACTGCGTCGATCATGATATGCTTTCCGCCGACTTCCGACCAGCTTTTGATCTCGCCTGCATAGATCCCGCGGATCTGTTCCGCAGTCAGGTTGTCAACGGGATTGTCTTTGTTGACAATAAACACGAATGCCTCCCGCGCAACCGGCACATACACCAGCTCCCTGCCCTGCTCCTCCGCATAGGCAATCTGCTCCGCAGAGGGCTTTGCACACAGCACGATGTCTGCCGTACCGTCCGCGAGTGCCTTGTATGCCCCGCGTGTATTGGTATACTGCATGGCGCTTTCGGGCGTATAGTTTTCGCCGTCAAACTGCACCGATTCCGGCGGATACACCGCCTGCACGACCGACGCATACACCGGCAGCAGCGCCGCTGCCCCGTCAATGACCGGAATCTCGCCGCTGAGCTTCACATCTGTATGACTCTGCACCAGTTCCGCTTCCGGATCAAACGGCACATACCGCGAGACCTCAATCGACTTCGACTGCATCTCCGGCGAAGTGCTGTTGATGTAGCGCCGTGTCACATTGCAGTAAATTGCGGCATCAAACGCAGCAAACCCCAGTACAGCAGCCGCCAGTGCAGCGATCTGTTTTGTCAGTTTCTTCATGCCGTCACCGTCCGTTTGCGATGTAGGAGATGATCGACACATCCCGCCGCAGCAATTCCGTATACACAAGCAGCGCGATCACGCTGAGTGTGCCGAGAATCAGCACGGCGGCAAGCAGTCTGTCAAATGTCCTGTCTTTCATGCTGTCACCTCACATATGTGCGATTCCAATCGCGAACCAGATCATGAAGACGACAAATACGGCTGCCAGAATGCCGCAGATGACCCCTGTAATCCGCAGCACGCGCCGGTACTGCTGACGCTCCGGTGCATCCTTCGGGCAGCGCAGATAGCGGATGAACGACGGAATGAAGATCGTCAGTGCAAGCAGCGGCACACCGAGGAACAATGAAATCAGAATCGTTTCCGAAAGAAACGATTGAACACCCCATTCCCCGATCCGCCATGCACTGAAGCCCGCCTGAAGCACGCCGTAAGCGGCAAGCAGCAGCAGCGGGATGCGCAGTTTTCTGCGCTTTTCCGGTTCATCCTTTGATTTCAGCCATTTCACAGCGGTCTGCACGAGCAGGACTGTTCCCGGCAGCATGGTTATACTGGAGAGCCATTCCAGATTGCTGACCAGTGTTTCCATCATTCAGCATCTCCTTTCGCTTTGCATCTTGACATTTTAGTGCATCTGTGGTATAATAATCAATATGCTGCTGTGGCGAAATCGGCAGACGCAAGAGACTTAAAATCCAAAGTGTGAATTTTAGCTCCTTAGCCGTTTCGCTATTTGCAGTAGCACTCATAATCACCGTAACATCGGTGTTTTAGTTCGATTTTGAAGTTCATTTGGTAGAAAAATCTCTCGTGAGATCGTCCAGTTCTACCAAATGTTCTACCAAAATCACCGCTTTTTCCAATTTTCTTTTCGGGTTTGGTCTTGTCACAAAAGATTTTTAATCCCTCGTGTCAAGTCAACTTGATCAAACTTGGTTTAATTTTCTTATTATGCCGCCGTGGCGGAATAGGCAGACGCAGCGGACTTAAAATCCGCTTCCGGATACGGAGTACCGGTTCAAGTCCGGTCGGCGGCACCACCACAACTGATCGCAGGTTCTCGTTTTTGAGGACTTGCGATTTTTTTGTTAGTCCTCAGAACCCTCGTTCGGTTTAGCCTGGTCCGTATCTGTAATGTCCCCACCCAGCACTTTGGCGATAGTCTCCGCAGACTCCACTTTGGAGTGGTAGTCGAGATGACTATAAAAATTCGCCGTCACATTGAATGTCGAGTGTCCGAGCCACTCCTGAATCGCCTTCATGGAAACTCCATTTGCAAGCAAAAGGCTGGCACATGAATGACGAAGATCGTGAAAACGAATGTGCTTGAGCTTATACTTCTTGATAATGTACTTGAAATGAGAAGTCACGAAGTTCGGTGTGATCAGCTTTCCGTAGTTGTCACGGCATACAAAGCCGTCATACTCCCTGTCAAAGTCTTTTCCGAGGAGCTTAGAGTAGTATTCCTCAAGTGTCTTGCGTTCTCTAAGCATCTGCTCGATATGCGGGATCAAGGGGAATGTTCTAACGCTGGACTCGGTTTTTAGCTGATTTTCGACAAAGACAGTCTCTTTACCGCCACCATAAGTGCTTGAAACCTTGCGGCGAACAGTGAGCTTCTTCTCCTCAAAGTTGATCGAATCCCACTTCAGCCCGATGATCTCGCTCTTGCGAAGTCCGTAGTATGCAGCGATGTGTACCACCAGTTCAAGCCTGTCACCCTTGAATACCTCAAAGAGCTGTTCAAGCTCGTCCCTGTTGTAAAATGTGGCTTCAAACTTTTGAATCTTCGGCAGCTCTACTTTATCAGCAACATTTATGTCAAGCATATCCATTTTCACGGCATATTTGAGTGCCTTATGGATATTTGCGTGGTAATGCTTGACAGAATTACCCGAAAGCCCACTGTTGAACTTATCGTTATAAAATTGCTGAAGCTGTAAAGCTGTCAGGTCGCCAAGAAGAAGATGCGGATAACGCTCGTCAAAGTAGGCTTTGATCCTGCCAATGTAGCGGAGATAGCTCTGATGTGAGGTTCGTGCGATCGTTGGTCTGATCGTTTCAAGCCAGTAGTCAAGAAATGCCGTAAACTCAAAGTCCGTTTTACTGCCAGCTTTCTCGGAGAGAACTTCCTCGCTGAGCTTGATTTTGTCCTTTGCCGTTTCCTTGACCTTTGTCACGCTGCCCGTGAGGAATTCCTCATAGAACTTCGCAACGATCTCGTTGACCTTTGCTGTCAGAGCCTTGTTTGTACAGCCCACAGGCAGTTCAGTCGCTACCCATTTTCTCTTACGCTTGCCATTATCGTCCTTGAAATCAAAGACAACATAGTTTTTGCCCTTCTTATCGGCAATGATATACTTAAAAGGCAGACTTGCTTTCATTTTTTTATCCTCCTTATGTCGAAAGCGGTGGTCTGCGCTATTTAACCTCATCATTATTGTAGCGCGAAATGAAGGCTTTTGCAAGCGTTTTCCAACCACTTCTACGAAAGTTTGACACAAGGGATATTTCTACCAGTTATTTTTGTGCGCCTTGCAGAACGAAATCTATAACCGTAGCTTTTGCGACCTTGATCTTTCTACCACAAGGAATTTTTTTGAGCTGTCCGTCCTTGATTAGCTGATAAACTTTCTTCTTTTCATATCCGAGAAGTTTACATAAGTCCTTTACCTCTAACAACTCAGGGTATTCACTGTACATATTCTGATAGACAGCTTCAAGTGGTATAGAATCCATAGGACATAACCTCCTTCCTGTCAGAAGAAAAGAAACTGAAAAAGCGTAGATGTTCCATATTCAGTTTTCAAGGTGCTGAGTGCCTGTGTTCTTAGACGGCAGGCGCAGTATCATCGTTGTCAGTTATTTTTATGCCTGATAATTGATGTACTGTTGGCAGCTCCCCCTCGGTCTGAGGAGAAGCTCCCGACAGCATATCGCTGTCTCTATGAAAATAGGAGAAATGGAACAGGCATCGTCAGAGATGTTTTAGGCAGCACCCATTCCGCAGAACGGACGCTCCCGACAGCATCTCTGCTGTCTTGAAGTACAAAATCCAAATGAAAGAGAGTGACAACTCAAATGGTGGGACGGCAAGGAAAAATGGAAAAAGCCTTTGCCGTCCCTTGTCACGGAGGATAGAAATATGTCAGAGGGTGATCCGCACCCCTCAAACCGAATAGCGGTACGAACCCCTCTACATATCAACCGAGGATTTTGGAAAAACGGGAAGGTTTTTCCCGAATTTCTTGCTTCAAAAAAGAAAAATCAGCAATTTGCACAAATCAACCTATTCATTTTCGTGCATGATGATATACTCTTTGATCTTATGCTTTGCGATCCTGATCCGATACCGTATCTTATCGAGTGACAGCCCGTATTTTGAAGCGAGGTACGGCAGCGTGACCTTATCATCGCTCAGGAAATAGTCTTGTATCAGTGCATAGCCCTCTGGATAATCGGTTTTCAGCAGGCTCAGTGCTTCGGAGAGGTATTCAAGCCGTTTCCTGTGCCTGGTCTGCTCCCGTTCTTCCTCCTCACTTATGGGGAGACTTGCAGGATCAGGATTTGAAGCAAGAACATCATCGAAGTCGGGATAGATCATTCCGTTTTCAGCATCTCGCTCCTCAAGGTACTTTTCTTTCCGCAGGAGCTTGTTGTATTCCTTCTCGATGTTACGGGGAACATCGTCACCGAAGTGAAAATAGATAAATCTGCCCATCACTTGCTGTCCTCCGTTTCAGAGGTCAGCTTCGTGAGAGGATCACAGTCGTTTGCGATCAACTCGTCATTGCAGGCACAGACGGTGCATCTATCCAAAAAAGCACAGTTATCAAGATAGTATTTAATGATCCTGTCACGCTTATTGGGATAAGGCTCAGCGCACGGCATCATAATATGGGCTTTGTGGAATAAATGCTCCTGCCTCATAGGGTGTAGCCGTAAAGCGATGCAAATCGCACAAATCGTTTCGTATGTAACCCGTCTTACTCCGAGAAGATAATAATAGATTGCACTTTTCGACACACCCGACAGAGTGTGAAGCATTCTTACAGATACTTTCTTGTTTGCCGGACCGCTGTCAGCGAGGTAGCGTGACATTGCTTTTGCCAAGCTGTCCTTTTCTTTTTCCGAAGCATCTTCGCTGCCATAGATATAATTATCCTTGTTCTCAGGCTCTCTGCGTTCACTGTATAATGGAATGCGCGGAGCAGTTTTCTGTTTGCTCATAGAAATTTCCGTCCTTTCTGTCGGACGGAAACTTCAAATGGACACAGTTATGTTGTCATTCGGTTTATACCACCCGTCCGACAATCAAACATTACTCGTCCATTTGATCGTTCCATATTCAGTTTCCATACAGTGATCGAGTAACCCTCTGCGCAATAGGTTCACTGTTGGAGAACACAGAGCCTTGCAAATGCGTTCTACTCTATTATGAACCATCTCAGCAGAAAAAGCAAATTTGCCTTGTCCACGAATGTGGACACTGATAATTGAGAAAAGTGCCTTTATCTCGCCCTTTCACTCAAAATACGGCTGCCCATTTTTGTGAAATGTGAAAAGCATGATCTGCTTGTATCTGCTATGAAAAAACACCGCAATTTTATAAATCCCTATTGTGGACACTTCACCAAAATTTCATCTTTCTATCACAATTATTCGACATAAAAAAGGCGGCCTGATCTGCTCAAACCGCCTTTATGCCGATAAACCAGCACAATAAAACTCTACTTCTGTATCAGCACAAATCAAATCTACAAGGCAATCAATGCAGACCGTGATCTATTATCATTGTCCAGTACACAGCTATCACCCCCTAAAGACCGTATCGAATCACCGATCGTTATCATATGGAACTGTTCAATGACTTCACAAAAGTATCGAGTTGTATGCTTGTCTGATACCATTTTACGAAATCAGATGTACAAAATTTGGCTTTCTGGCATCAGAATGTAAAATTTTATTATAACAAATCAGATGAACAGAATTTGTACAACTGAAAAGAAAAGAGCCGTTGCCGAATAGCAACAGCCCTTTTATGACACTTTGAATCCAGTGGGTTCAAAGTTAGAATTATTTTACAGGCTTTCTTTTACCTGTTATGCTTTCGACCTCAAGGGCATATACAAGCGTTCTCGGTATCGCAGCCGTGCTGAACGGCATATCCTTTCCGTCATGATAATGTGCCATGAGCAGTTTCAGGGCAGGCAGTTTTTCTTCTTCCGGCAGGATACGGATATGCCCTTTGCCGATCACGCTTTCGTATGCCATTGTGCAGTAGCCCTT
>DGVV01000076.1 GCA_002395085.1 Ruminococcus sp. UBA4275
CGGGGGTGACAACCAAAAGGAAAGGGGACAGGCGCTCCTTCCGTCGCGCAGCCCCCTCTCCTTTAGGTTTTCGCCCCCGAGCCCCCGCTTTCCTTATCCTCTCCCCCTTGCTCCTGCGGCGGGCAGCGCCCGCGGGCTATTTGCTAAAGTTCTAAATTGGCGTGGTGGAAATCTTTACCTTTTGATTCTAAGGGAACTTTCCATAGAATCGTACTTTTCAGATACGCAGTTCGCTTGGATAGAACTTTAGATCATTGCCAGCGCGGGCTCCGCGCCTTTTATGAAAGATAAATCTCCAGAGATTCACCGTCTGCAAATATCCCGCGAATCAGCAGCGCCGCCAGCATCCGCCGCTGCACCGTATCGCACTCCTCCCATGCCGGCATATCACCGCTGCATACCGGATTCCCACGCAGATTTGCCGTTTTCCGCGCAATCTCACCCCGAATCTGCTGCGCAGCCGATGCCAGCTCCGCAATCGCTGCCCCCTGCGGCTGCGTCATCATCTGCACAATCTCCCCAAGCCGCAGCGTGAGCGCATCCACCTCCGCCCGCTGCGCTGCATCTCCCGCCGCCGGCAAAATTGTTCCGGAAAGCTCCCGCAGACGTTCCGCCAGCACCGTCCCGACCATCTCCTCTGCCGCCGCCACCCGCCAGACCGCCCCCGCTCCCGCACATTTCCCGCGCTTGTGTCCGCCGCAAACAAGATAATCTGCGGAGCGCCCCCGCGAAACCGTCATGGCGCAGCCGCACCGCCTGCAAAAGATGATCCCGCTGAGCCATGTGCGCTGTCCCTTGCCAAGCGTGCGGATTTTGCGCGAAGAATCAAGCTTTTCCTGACACGCCATCCAGATTTCCGGTGCGATGATCCCGCGGTGCAGCGCACAGACTGCCATTGTCCCGTGCAGATTGGTGAAGCGGCTGCTGTTGATGCGACGGTCGGCGTAGAGGTGGATGCCGTGACCTTCCGGCAGCGGCTCAGGTGCGTGGATTTCTGCGCCCCGCGCCGCGAGATAGGCGTAGATGCGGGCATCTGCCTGCGCGTATACCGGATTGCGCAGCAGCCGGCAGAGTGTTCCGGCAGACCATTCCCCGCCGCGTGCAGTACGGAAACCCGCACTGTTCCATGCGCGCGCGATGGTCGTGAGCGAGACATCCGGTGCGAGATAGCGCGAAAATGCCGCCGCAACTGCGGGTGCGCGGTCATCCGGGGCGAACATACCGGTGCGTTTGCCCATGCACAGCGCGGGGATGCGCCGGTAGCCGAGGGGCGGTGCGCCGCCGGTATCGAAGCCCGCTTTTGCTCTTGCAAATGCTGCATCGCGCACACGTCCGCTGATGGTTTCGCGCTCAAGCTGTGCAAAGACCATCAGCAGACTGCGCATCGCCTGCCCCATCGGGGAAGCGGTCTCGAAGCGCTCGGTGTACGATAGAAACTCGACGTGCTGTGCGTCAAAATCTGCAAGCAGACGGGTGAAATCTGCGAGATTGCGGCTGATGCGGTCAAGGCGGTAAACCAGAACCCGCCCGATTTCCCCGCGGGAGACTGCCTGCATCATGGCGCGGAGTGCGGGGCGGGCGGTATTTTTGCCGGAGAAGCCGCGGTCAGCGTAGACCCGGACTTTTTCAGCGGGGGATGTATCGCGGCGGCAGAGCTGCTCCTGTGTTTCCAGACTGACACTGTCGGCGCGGTCGGCAGACTGCCGGACATAGATTGCGGTATCGCGCAAAGAAATCGCCTCCCGGAGTGCGGGGGGAGCCCCCGCGGGCAATATGCGAAAGATCTATATCAGCTTATTGCGGATTGCACGCATTTTATTCTTTTGATAACTCGCTTGTAACCCGCCAAATAGCATGAATGTTTGCTTAGTGTCACAAGGTACAGACCCGCACCACGCCAATTTAGAACTTTAGCAAATCGCCAGCGCGGGCTCCGCGCCGCGAATGCAAGGGGGACAACCCAAGGAGACAGGGGAGGTTCGCTGCCGCTCACATTCCCCTATCTCCTTAGGTTTTCCCCCTTCCAATCCCCTTTTCCTGATCCCTTCCCTCTTAGCTAAAGGCTGCCACTCGCGTTTCTGAGAATTGCAGACTTTCATCGCCCAATCAGCCAATATAGAACGCGGCACGATTCTGTGGAAAATTTGCAGCCTGAATCCGAATAGCATTACACTTTCCCTAGAATCATAAGGCAAAGACCCGCACCGCGCCAATTTAGAACTTTAGCAAAATGCCAGCGGGCGCTGTCCGCCGCCGTACAGAAAGGCTGCCCTGCAAGAGGACAGCCTTTCTGCTGATATAGGAAAATTGGAGGGATGGCATAATGAATGCAGCCGAATCTGTGGGGGATTCGCTCTGCGCGGGGTGCGGGTGATATGCCGGCAGGATCAGTTGCCGATTGCTTTGCGGATGACGTCGTTGCGGTAGATCATGAAGTCAACGATGGAGACGTTTTCGCCGCCGTAGGAGAACAGGCCGCCGCCGCCTCCCCACATACCGCCGCCGCCCCACATTCCGCCGCCGCCCCACATACCGCCGCCGCCCCACATACCGCCGCCGCCGCCGATCTGGAGGCCGTTTGCGGACTTGGCGATATTGGATTCAAACTGGTCAGCGGTGAAGAAGAAGCGGGGGTCAGCCTTCACATGGCTGCGGATGAGCGTCGCGAAATCGCGGACAGAGCTTTCCGGATCGCTGTACATCTGCACAATCTGCTTGACATAGCCCTCGTAAAGCTGACGGTATTCCGGAACATCCAGAAGCTTCAGCAGCGGGCGGTCATTCACAGTAGTCTGATAGGTCGCAGCTTTGATGTCGGAATCGGCAGAAGCGCCGTAATCCATGAAGTTGCCGAGGGCGAGGTTATAGTCCCAGCAGACATAGTGCATCTTGCCCTGCGAATACTCCAGATAGTAGTTATGCGCCATCTGGCCGTTATAGCTGTCGTAATTGCAGAGCGCTGCATTGACGGCAAAGCCTTTGAGGAAGCTCGGCACATCGAGAATCTGCTCGATGAACTTGTAATTGTTTGCGGAGAGCTGATTGATGCCCTGCTTGACTGCGTCGATATGCGCGAGGGTATCATCCGTGCCGAACTTGACCTCGAAATTGTCGAGGGACATCGACTGCTTGAAGGAGCAGTCATAGCCGCCGCCCGCGCCCATTTTCTCCGCCGCCTTGTAGAGAACGGCGTCGTCATCGAGGGCGAGGCGCTCACCGAGGGTTGTGCCGGGCTGCTCCGCGAGGAAATAGAAGCTGTAGAGCGAGCCGTTGACATAGGTATCGGTATAAGCGCAGTTGGGGGCGTAAGCGCCGATCTCATAGCAGGCGTTATAGCAGAGAATATCACGCATACAGGAAGGATCGGAATACATATTATTCATGCAAAGCTCGGTAAGACCGTGATAGTTTGCGTATTTGTCGTATTTATCGAATTTGATGCGGAAGCTGAATTTATCTTTCTTCGCCTGTGCCACGAACATCATCGAGCTGTTGCCCTTGGGGCGGATGCCGACATTTTTGATGGTCTCGCCGTCGATGGTGACATCGCAGGGATACCATGTTTCGGTCTGCTGCTGGGCTTCTGCGATGAACGCATCCCAGTTCGGCATATTGATCTCGATTTTGTGGACGCGGGACTGATCAAACAGGCTGCCGTAGAGCAGCTTTGCGGTATCGGTATTGTTGACATCGCTGTAGCTGCCGGCAGAGAAGCTCTCCTGATTGCCGCTCACTGTTTCGATGCCGCCGGTATAGAGCTGATAGCTGCCGGAGAGGGTCGGGTCAGAGACGATCACATAGCGGAATTTTTTGAGGGTGTTCTTATCAAAGGCGATATTGCTGCCGCTGGTGAGTGCGATGGGATTGTTCTTCGACCACTGTTTGGTATAATTGAAAGCGTAGGTTGCCTGCGGCTGCGAGCCGAGGTTTTCGCAGGGCTCATCGCACGCGGTGGCGAGGATGGAACAGCCGTCGAGGGTGATCTTTCCGGCTGCCTTGATGCCGTGGTCGCCGCACGCCTGCACATCGCCGCCGGTGAGGGACAGATCGGTCTCTGCCTGCAAAGCGTCGGCGCTGGCTTTGATCCGGATGCTGCCGCCTGTGATTTCCATATTGCCCTTGGTGGATTTGATGCCGTCGCCTTCGCTGTCGATTTCGAGTGTGCCGTCCTTGACGGTGACAGAGGTTCTGCCGCGGACGGCGTCTGCATTGCCGGTGGTGACGGCAACTGTGCCGCCGTTGAATTTGAGGTCATTGTTGCAGTGGATGCCGTACTGCAAGCCTGCGCTGATCGCGAGGCTGCCGCTTCCCTTGACGGTGAGGTCATCCTTGGAATGCAGCACAGCGAAAGCGGGTTCGGTCTCGGCAGCGGGGGCTTCCGAGCCGTCCGAGAGGGAATTTTCCTTGCCCTCCACGAGGTTGACGGAGGTATTCTCCGCGTTTTCAACCATAATACACGGTGCGGACTGGTTGGTCATGTTCACGCCGTTGAGATAGAGCTTAACAGTTTTGGTATCGACGGTTTCATCCGGCACATTGACAATGACCTGACCGCCTTCGAGCGAACCGTCGAGATAATAGACACCGGATGCCGTAATGGTGGCGGTATTGCCGGAGACGGTCACATTTGCGCCTTCTGCGGTGATGCTTCTGCCGTTCAGGTGGATGTAAACGGGGTCAGGTTCGACCTCCGGCACTTCCTGCTTGAGCAGCGAAAGGTCAATTGCATTGAGTCTGCCGTTGCCGTCGAGATCGGCACTTTGCCAGTTATCGAGCGACGTGCTTTTTGTCAAGAGCCAATTCTGGAGCAGCTTGACATCTGCTGCGGTGAGCTGACTGTCACCGTTCAGGTCTCCGACGGCAGCTGCGGATGCACGCGCAGCAGGCAGGGCAGCGAGGCTGAGCTGTGCCGTGAGGACGGCGATGAGCGCAGCAGCCGCGGCGTTTCTGCGAGTCGTATTCATGATTAAAGTTCCTCCCAGTGTTTCGGTACAAAAACGGGACAGCGCAGAGGAATCTCAGCAGAGGACTCTCTGTGTGCAGCGTTTCTGTCAGAGTGTTGTGATGCCCGCAGGCGGGGATGCGGTATGAGACGGGCGCATCCCCGTGCGGACTTTTTCTGTTTCTGGCTTAGTGCAGCCAGTTATCTTCAAAGGTGTCGAAAAACGGATCTTTGTTCTGCGGGAGATCAAAGACAGAAGTTTGCAGTGCGCTGAGATCCATAGGCGGCTCGATGCCGTAGACATGGTAATCGAAATAAGCGCACATATACTTGACATCCTCCTCAATGACCGCGTGCCCGGACTTGTGGATATTGATGGCAAGGTGATCGCTGATGCCGAGGAAATCCCAGACATGGCGCATACCGAGATAGCTGCACCACATCGAAGGCGCGTTGACCCAGTCCTCATCCTGACAGGAACCGATGATAAAGAGGTAGCGGTTCGGGTCTGCGACGAGGCTGCCCAGCATATGCTGGTCGAGCGGGAAGTCCTCACCGCTCCGGAACTGAAGGAAGCGGTCATTGAACCAGCCGCGCTCTCCGCTGGATTGCAGGCTGCCCAGCGGCTCATTGTCGCCGTAGGTATAGCGGGAGCTGCCGCCCTTCGAGCTGAAATCGTAGGTCTTGCCCTTGGACATATAGCGATAGAGTGCGAGACCGCCTGCACCGGAGCAGGACGGTGCGACCATTTTGAAACGTCTGTCGAAAGCGCCGCAGACGGCAGTCGCTTTGCCCCAGCGGGAAACGCCGGTAACGATCGCGTTTTCGGGATTGATATTGAGTTCCTGTGCCGCGCCGTTATAGAGCGCGTCGAGAATCTTGCTGCATCCCCATGACCACGCCATCAGAACGCCGGTCTGCTCCTCCCAGCTATTGCCGTAGGGATAGAGCGTATAGAACGGCCCCTTGTGCGCGGTGCTGTCATCTGCAACAGGATTCGAGAGGATTGTGCCTCCGATGGTAATGACCGCGTAGCCTCTGCTGGTTGCAGTACTTTCCGCGATGTTGTTGTGCATACCGATGATGACCGGTGCGCCGCCTTCATGCCGCACCTCCTTCGGCAGATTGATGTTAGCCGGGAAGGAAGCGGTTTTTCCGGTGGATTTGCGCTTGATGTGGATGGTCATGTTGTTGCCCTTGATTTCGTAGGTGACTTCATCATCAGAGCCGTCACGCCATTTGCCGTACATATAGTATTCATACATACAGCTGATCTCATCTGCGCGCGCAACCCAGTCCTCAGGCGTCTCGACGGTTTGCTTGTCGGAGAAATCCGAGGTGTAGAAGATGAACGGATCCGGAATTCCCTTTCCCGAAGCAGTCGATGTATTCTGCGCCTTGATGCCGTCGTAATGGAGTGTGCGCTCCCCGATCTGAATGTCAATCGGTTCGGGCTTCTCAATGGTGAAATCGTCGGTCTCGCCGGTCAGGAAATGCACGATCTGCACAAGGTCTTTGAGGTCCTGCCGGTTATCCTGGTTGACATCGCAGGCTTTCTTTGTGCGCGTGTCATCGAATTTACCGGAAAGGATGCCCTGCTTTGCGAGCGTGAAATCGACTGCGTTGATCTGCTCATCGGCATTGAGATCACCGCGGATGAAGGGGACGGGTTTCGGGCCGTCAATGGCTGTACCGTCCGCAGCGGCGATGATTTCATCGACATAGAAATTGCCCGATGAACTGACTGTTTCGACATAGAGCTGCAAATTGGAAGCGCCCGCCGGAATGGTATAGGACGGGTTTGCGACCTGCACCCACTCATCGGCAGAGCCTTCGGCGGTGGCGATCTTGTCGTAGATCGTCGTAGTGCCGTCAGAATACTGCAAGGTCAGTGCAATGGTATCAGAGCCGGATGCAAGACAGACATCTGCGCTGAAGCTGTAGGCTTTGCCGGCGACGAAATCGGAGCTGAGCTTTTTGATTGTGCCGTGCCAGCTTTCGGTTCTCCCCGTGACATACAGCGAGCTTTTGCCTGCGTAGGCGGCGTCGGTGGTGACGGCGGCTTTGGCGGAGCCTCTGCCCGTCCAGTCGCCCGCACCGGATTCAAATGTATCCTGAAACAGATACGCGGGATCCGCAGCACTGACCGGAAGCGCAGCGGATGGAGCGGAAATCAGGCTGAGTGCAAGCACCGCAGCGAAAATCCGCATTCTCTTTCTATTTTTCATCATGTATCATTCACTCCCCATTTCGATTATCTCTCATTTGTGATCTAATCCCCCTGAATGACAAGTGAACCTCGCATGGCGTCCGGAATCGGGACGCCGGATCAACCTCCTTTCGTGATTTTTGCAGCGGCAAACTTCCGGCAGATGTGCCGCTGCAAAATAGAAACAGCCGCAAATGAACATATCTGCGGCTGTATTCATACATTTATAAAAGATTTAGCAAAATGTACAGAACACACCACAAGTCTGATCTTTCCCATTGAATCAGCTGTACGCCCCCAAAAGCAAACGCGGTGTGTATTCTCTGTATATTTTTCTTTGATCAGCCTATAATATGCGCACTATAAGCCGATACTACGATCATTATAGCATATCGCCCGAAAAAAGTCAAGATGTGTTTGCAAATTTCCTGCATAATATTTGAAGTTGTATGCGTACAACTTTTGAATTGTCGAAAAAGTGTCTGGTTCAAAGTCCTGCATTTGCTGTAAATAACCGGTATCGGGATGTTAAACGTTTCATACCAACAACGATACACCGCCGGAGCTGCAAGCGCCTGCACCGGAGGATACCCGACATGATGCAGGGTATCCTTTTTTTTTCAGATTACGGGAAATCTTCCGGAATACCTATTTCCAATGCCATTCCTGCTGCTACAGAGAGATTAATATAGTATTTTTGCAATCCTGTTTCAACTGACATTTCAGAAATCTCTTTTAATACCTGATTACATTTCTCCGGATAACAGTGATAAAGTAACCCAGCAATATCATGTCGGTAAGATACATTGTCACTATCTAATAGTGGTAATAATTCATCTTGCCTTCCAGCATCAATTACCCTTCTTGCATATTTACACATTATATCAAAATATTTATTATACTGCCTTGTGGATTTTCCTTTTATTAATATTTCATCTCTTTTTTTTAACGCCTCAAAAATATAGTAAACATCATCTTTTTCCATTTCACTACACTCCTTACTTCATCTTACTATAGTGGGATTCCAAAGGGATCGCATCCCTTTGGCGGGGTATGGGGCAGCGCCCCATTATAAGCATCGCGCAGCGATACCTTTATCTACAGACTGAGACCGGTATGCCGCAGCGTACCGGTCTTGTGTTATGCCTTGCGGGAACGGTGCAGCGCCCGTTCATATTGTTTCGGGCAGCGGATGCGCAGAAGCCGCAGAAACGGATGCCGCCCCAGCG
>DGVV01000132.1:0-2483 GCA_002395085.1 Ruminococcus sp. UBA4275
GTTGTCCCCCTTGCATTCGCGGCGCTGAGCCCGCGCTGGCAATGATCTAAAGTTCTATCCAAGCGAACTGCGTTTCTTTAACTTGCGATTCTTTGGAAAGTCTGTTGCCTGAATCCCATTAACATGAAAGTTTGCTTAGCATCATAAGGCAGCAACTCGCACCAAGCCAATTTAGAACTTTAGCAAATCGCCAGCGCGGGCTCCGCGCAGAACTTTAGATCATTGCCCGCGGGCGCTGCCCGCTGTACGCCGGAGAAAAACTTTTGTCTCTCAGAGGTGGAAAAAACTATTGCATTTTGAAATGAAATGTGCTATAATAGTCTTGTTTCAATCACACAGACCTGTGAATTACGAAAGGAAGATTAACCCATGAAGAAGCTCGCAGAGCAATCCGCCGCAGAACTCGCGGCAATGCTGAAGGAAACCAAAGATGCATACGAGGCATTTCAGGCAAAGAAACTCAGCCTGAATATGGCGCGCGGCAAGCCCGGCCCCGAACAGCTCGACCTCACCATGCCGATGCTCGAAACCCTCCGCAGCGATGCGGATATGCATTCGGCATCCGGCGATGATGTGCGCAATTACGGCCTGCTCGACGGCATCACCGAAGCCAAAAAGCTCTTTGCAGATATCCTCGGCGCTGATCCCGCGGAAATGTTCATCGGCGGAAATTCCTCGCTGGAGCTGATGTTTGCCTGCCTTCAGATCGCTTATGTCAAGGGCATCGCGGGATGCACCCCGTGGAGCAAGCTCGATGAGGTCAAGTTCCTCTGTCCTGTCCCCGGCTATGACCGCCATTTTGCCCTGACCGAGTATTTCGGCGTGAAAATGATCCCCGTCGCCACCGATGAGAACGGCCCTGATATGGAGACTGTCCGCAAGTATGTTGAGGGCGATGCAAGCGTCAAGGGCATCTGGTGTGTGCCGGTCTACGCGAACCCCACCGGCATCGTCTACAGCGATGATACCGTGCGTGCGTTCGCGGCACTGAAGCCCGCCGCAAAGGATTTCCGCATCTTCTGGGATAACGCATACTGCATCCATACGCTGGTGGAGAATGCCAGAAAGCCGCTGACCATCAACGCTGCCTGCGCGGAGACCGGCAATACGGGCATCTTCTATCAGTTCTGCTCCACCTCGAAGATCACCTTCCCCGGTGCGGGCGTGGCGGCATTCAATACTGCAAAGGAGAATCTCGCGGAGCTGGAGAAGCATCTGGGCATCCAGACGATCGGCTTCGATAAGATCAATATGCTGCGTCATGTGCGGTATTTCGGCAATGCGGAGAATATGATCGCACACATGGCAAAGCACCGTGCGATTCTCGCGCCGAAATTTGCGGCTGTGCTGGATGCGCTGGACCGTGAGATCGCGCCGCTGGGCATTGCACAGTGGACGAAGCCGGAAGGCGGCTATTTCATTTCCTTCAATGCACCGAAGGGCACGGCAAAGCGGATTGTGCAGCTGTGTAAGGAGGGCGGCGTCACGCTGACCGGCGCAGGCGCGACCTATCCCTATAAGAATGACCCCGACGACAGCAATATCCGCATCGCCCCGACGTATCCTTCTCCGGCGGAGCTGGCACAGGCAATGGAACTGTTCTGCATCGCGGTGAAATACGCGGCACTGGAGCAGCTCTGCAAATAAGATACCATCTCATCAATGAGAAGCGGCGGAAAACCCATCAGAAGGTTCTCCGCCGCTTGACGGATGCGGGAATCTGTGCTATAATACTATATATCATAACCGGAAATTTCCGGAAAACTGTCAAGCAAAAGCGGGTAAACCGCGAAGGAGATTGAAATGCTCGATATTAAATTTCTGATGAACAACAAGGAAGCGGTCAAGGAGAACATCCGCAAGAAATTTCAGGAGGATAAACTCCCGCTCGTTGATGAGGCGGCAGATCTCTATGCACAGATCATGGAGGCAAAGCACATCTCCGAGGATCTCCGCGCACAGCGCAATAAGCTTTCTGCGCAAGTCCCTGTCCTGATGAAGGAGGGCAAGAAGGAGGAAGCTGAGGCAATCCGCGCACAGGTCAAGGAGAACGCCGTCGTCATGAAGGAAAAGGAAGCTCTCATGGATGAGCTGACTGTCCGTTATGAAGACATCATGAAGCGCATCCCGCAGATGATCGACGACTCTGTGCCGATCGGCAAGGACGACAGCGAAAATGTCGAGGTCGAGCGCTTCGGTGAGCCGGTTGTGCCGGATTACGAGATCCCCTATCACGCGGAGATCATGCAGAGCCTCGGCGGTCTGGATAAGGAGTCTGCCGGCAGAGTTGCGGGCGAAGGCTTCTATTATCTGCTGGGCGATGTGGCACGTCTGCACGAGGCTGTGCTTGCCTATGCAAGAGATTTCATGATCGACCACGGCTTTACCTATGTGATTCCGCCCTTTATGATGCACAAGAACATCGTCGAAGGCGTCATGAGCTTCGAGGAAATGGAAGCGATGATGTACAAGATCGAGGGCGA
>DGVV01000132.1:2523-2702 GCA_002395085.1 Ruminococcus sp. UBA4275
CAAGATCGAGGGCGAGGATCTCTATATGATCGGTACGTCTGAGCATACGATGATCGGCAGATTCGTCGGACAGATGATCGACGAGAAAACCCTGCCGCTGACCCTCACCTCTTATTCCCCCTGCTTCCGCAAGGAAATCGGCGCACACGGTCTGGAGGAGCGCGGCGTTTACCGCATCC
>DGVV01000132.1:2761-16164 GCA_002395085.1 Ruminococcus sp. UBA4275
GTTCGAGAAGCAGGAGATGATCGTCCTCTGCAAGCCGGAGGAGAGCATGGACTGGTACAATAAGATGTGGAAGCTCTCTGTGGATCTGTTCCGCAGCATGGAGATTCCGGTACGTCAGCTTGAGTGCTGCTCCGGTGACCTCGCAAACCTCAAGGTGAAGTCCTGCGATATTGAGGCATGGAGCCCGCGTCAGAAGAAGTATTTTGAGGTCTGCTCCTGCTCGAATCTGGGTGATGCACAGGCACGCCGCCTGAAGATCCGCACGAAGGGTGAGCGCGGCACGTATCTGGTGCATACGCTGAACAACACGGTTGTTGCACCGCCGAGAATGCTGATCGCGCTGCTGGAGAATCACTATCAGGCAGACGGTTCTGTCAATATTCCGGCAGTTCTGCGTCCGTACATGGGCGGCAAGGAGAAGATGGTTCCCGTGCAGAAGTAATCACGCGCCGCATTTGATGCAAAGCAAAGCGCCTTCCTGCGATCATGCAGGGAGGCGCTTCTTCTGCTTCGGTGACACTGCTGTCACAGCATTACCGAAGCAGTTGCGATATGCTCGCGAAACCGCACATCATGTTCCGCGAACAGCATGGTCGGCTGATATTCCGTTAGCACGGCTTCAAGCTGCATCCGCGAGAAAATGTCGATGAAATTCAGCGGTTCATCCCAGATGTAAAGGTGCGCAGGCGTCAGGAGACTTGCCGCAAGCAGCACTTTTTTCTTCTGTCCTGCGGAGTACGATGCCAGATCCCCTGCAAGCTGTGCGCGGCTGAGGTCAAGCTGCCGCAGCAGGGCGCAGAACAGGCTTCTGTCCAGCCCATGCGCCGCGCAGAAATCCGGAATGCTTCCGCTGAGATGCGCGGTCTCCTGCGGCAAATAGGAGATCCGCAGTCCGGAAGCCGTCTCGAAGATGCCGTCAGCGCGGATGTCATCAGCGGGAAGACCCCCCGCCTGTGCCAGAATTTTCCGCATCAGCGTAGATTTTCCGCAGCCGTTGCTGCCGTGCAGCGCAAGACGGTCTCCCTGCTGCAAATCGAAGGTCAGCCCGTGCAGAACCGGCTTCTCCGCCCCCACATACTGCAAATCGCACTCCCGTATGTGCAGCAGCGTCTGCTTGTGATGTGTCAGCGGCGTCAGACGGAGTGCAGCGGTTGTTTCGATGTCCTGCAAAAGCCCTTCCTGCTCGGAGATTTCGCGTTCGATGCGTGTTTCCATTTGCTTGACGCGGCTTTGCATTTTCTTGGTTTTCGCGCCGATGAATGAGCGCGAGCTGATGCAGCGGTCATGTTCCTTCACGGGGTCGAAGCCGATTTTGGTGCGCTCATTTTTGTCTGCCCAGTCTGCGGTGCGCTTTGCCGCCTGCCGCAGCTTGCGGATCTCCTTGCGGTGTTTCTCGTTTTCCGCCTCGGCAAAATGGTCGCTGCGCTGTTTATTCTCCCACCAGCTTGTGAAATTGCCGGTTTGCACCGCGATGGTTCTGCGGTTCAGCACGAGAATGTGGTCTGTGCAGGCATCCAGCAGATCGCGGTCATGGGAGACCAGAATGAAGCCCTGTTTCCCCTCCAGATACCGCCGCACGGCATCGCGCGCATTCTGATCGAGATGATTGGTTGGTTCGTCGATGAGCAGAAAATCGTTTTCGCCGGCAAACAGAATCGCGAGCAGAACTTTTGTCCTCTGCCCCGCACTCAGTGTGCAGAAGGGTCGATAGAGGATTTCTGCGTCCTCGTCAAGCTGGGTCAGTTCGCAGATGATGCGCCACGATTCGCAGCCTGTGCGCAGCTCCTCCGCAAATTCCGCCGCAGGAAGCAGCATTTGCGCCGGTGTGACCGGATACGGAAAATACGCCGCCGGCACAGGCAGAGTGATCGTCCCCTGATGCGGCAGATTCTCTGAAAACAGACGCAGAAGCGTAGTTTTTCCTTTTCCGTTTCTGCCGATCAGCCCCAGCCGCCATGCGGTATCCAGCGAGAAGGATGCGTTCTCAAAGACCGGTTCGGTGCTGCCTGTGTGATAAAAAGTCAGATTCTGTACGGAAATCTGTGCCATGATTTTTACCTCCTTTGTGTGTGCCGCCAAAGAAAAAACGGAACTGTTTGCAGCCAAACAGTTCCGTTATGTTTTTCACAGCCGGAGCAGCGTGCCGATGCGCAGGCAAAATCTGCCCGCAAAACCGCCGTGCTGCCCCCATATCCGGGATATGCGCACAAAAAGAGGCTATGAAGAACATAATCCACTTTTGGCAGCACGAACAAGACCGTCTGCAATCGCGCAGACCGCCCCAAAAATGTTGTTCATGCAATCAAAAGCAGATTATTTCTTCATCCTCTCACCTCACATACAAATTCAGACGTTTCCGTCTGGGTGCATTATAGCATAAATTGCGGGAAATGTCAAGTCCTCTGAATATACAGTATATGAGCGCAAAATTTGAGCAGTCGCTTTTGCGGCGTCAAGAATTGGGGAGAATGCAGCATTTTGCCCTGTTTTCCGTGAAAAATCGGTATCAGGTTATGGGGGTTATATGAAAAGACCTATGGGTTTTTCTCTTGATTTCATGTCGAAAATATGCTATAATAGCAATAGGCACATAAGATAGATGTGCTATCATACTGTTCTGATTTAAGGGAGGATTTTAACATGAAGAAAACCACAAAGGCTGCGGCAATCTGCCTCAGCACCATGCTCGCGGCGCAGAGTCTGCCGCTGATGCCGGCTGGCGTCAGTGCAGCGGATACGCCTGAACCGGTCTATTTCAATGACTTCGAGAGCGGCGACCTCACCGGCTGGGCAAACCGCGGCGGCGAGGATACCACCGAGGTTTCGATCTCAACTGACAAGGCTTCGTCCGGTAAATCCGCACTGATGGCAAGCGGTCAGAGCGAGACATGGAACGGCCCCGCACTCCGCATTGACAACATTCTCAAGCCGAATACCGAATATCTGTTCTCTGCAAAGGTTGTGGGCAGATATTATACCAACTGCACGCTGAGCTGGCAGTATACCGACAGCGACGGCAATGTCCACTACGCAAACTACAAGACCCTTCAGGGCAGCGACTGGCAGGAATTCAAGGACATCAAGGTCAGCTTTACCGAGGAAATGACCGATGTGTTCATCTACTTTGAGGGTACGAAGGAAGATGTTTTCGTGGACGATGTGACCATTACGGAAGTGCCGTATACGCCCATTCAGGAAGATCTGCCTTCCCTGAAGGATGTTTACCATGATTATTTCAAGATCGGTACTGCGCTGACGCCGGATGATATGGCATCCAAGTCGTTCATGGCGCTGGTCGAGAAGCATTATAACGAGTCGATTACGGTCGGCAACCAGATGAAGCCGGATTCCGTGCTGGACCTCAAGAAAACGAAGGCAAATTACGAGGAGACCGGCGACGATGAGACCATCTTCGTGAGCTTCGGTGCAGCAAAGCCGATTCTCAACTACTGCCAGAAGAATAAGATTCCGGTGCGTATTCATACGCTTGTGTGGCATTCCCAGACGCCGGACTGGTTCTTCAAGGAGGGCTTCTCCGAGGAAAAGGATGCTGCATGGGTCACGCCGGAGAAGATGCTCAAGCGTATGGAGAGCTACATCAAGAATTACTTTGAGACGCTGCTGGAGCTGTATCCGGATGTGGATTTCTACGCCTGCGACGTCGTGAATGAGGCTGTGGATGATCACACCAGCGGCCCGCGTGAGAAGGGCTCGAACAACATTCAGCAGGGGCAGTCTGCATGGGTCAGCGTGTTCGGTGATAATTCGTTCATCGAGCCGGCATTCACCTATGCGCGCAAGTACGCACCTGCTTCCTGCAAGCTCTATTACAATGACTACAACGAATTTGCACAGGGCAAGCATGAAGCGATCCTGAAGATCGTGGAAGACCTCAAGAGCAAGAACCTCATCGACGGCATCGGAATGCAGTCGCACCTCGATGTGCGTCAGGGTCAGGACGCATGGCCGTCCATCAGCTCCTATGAGAAGGCAATCAAGAATTTCGCAGAGACGGGTCTGGACATCCAGATCACCGAGCTGGATGCGACCATTCCGGATAACAGTGCAAAGTCTCAGGAGACGCAGGCACAGTATTACAGCGATCTCTTTGATCTCTATGTCAAGTATGCTGACAAGATCAGCGCGGTCATCATGTGGGGTGTCACAGATGAGAAGAGCTGGAGACACACCCAGTACCCGCTGGTGTTTGACGGCACTTATCAGGCAAAGCCGGCATTCAAGGCGATTGTGGATGATATGCAGTATACGACGGCAGCATCCACCAAGACCACCACGACCACGACGCTGACCACGACCACCTCTGAGACCTCGGAGTCTCTGGCGAAGGGCGATCTGCTGATGGGTGATGTCAACGATGACGGCAAGGTGGATGTCAAGGATGCGGTTATGCTGGCGCGTTATGTCGGCGGCGATACCACTGCAAAGCTTTCTGAGAACGGCGAAAAGCAGGCGGATATTGACGACAAGAAGGGCATTGCAGTCGGAGACCTGACGAAGCTGCTGCGTGTGCTGGCACATCTTGATACGCTCTGAGTTTTGTTGTTTCTATTGCTAATTCCCATTGCTAACCTCAAGTTTCTTCCAATACACAGAGAGCGCCTGCGAATTTTGGTTCGCGGGCGCTTTCTGTTTGCAGAGAACAACAAAGCCTTCCCGTTTGCACAGGAAGGCTCAGTTTGTCGATAAAGGTATCGCTGCGTGATGATTGATAATGGGGCGGAGCCCCATTATAAATCCGTCGGAGACACCTTCATTCACTCTGCGATGAGCGTCTTGCCGGTCATGACAGCAGGCTGCTCCAGACCCATAAGCTGAAGCATCGTCGGCGCGAGATCCGCCAGAACGCCGCCCTCGCGCAGCTTCTTCGCGTCGCTGCCGACAATAATCGCCGGAACAGGATTCGTGGTGTGCGCGGTGAACGGAGAACCGTCATCCTCCATCATCTTGTCGGCGTTGCCGTGGTCAGCCGTGATGATGACCTTGCCGCCCTTCGCGATGATTGCCTCCGTGACCTGACCCACACAGTCATCAACCGCCTCAACAGCCTTGACAGCCGCATCGAAAATGCCGGTGTGACCGACCATATCACAGTTTGCGAAGTTGAGAATGATTGCATCGAACTTATCCGCTGCAATTTCCTTCAGCACAGCCTCGGTGACCTCGTAAGCGCTCATATCCGGCTTCAGATCGAAGGTTTCGACATCCGGCGACTTGATGAGAATGCGCTCCTCGCCCTCGAACTGCTTTTCCTCGCCGCCGTTGAAGAAGAACGTGACGTGTGCATATTTCTGTGTCTCCGCGATGCGAAGCTGTGTTTTGCCTGCCTTGGAAAGCACCTCGCCCAGCGTGAGCGTCAGCTCCTCCGGCGGGAATGCAACGGAGACATTCGGCATGGTGGCATCATACTGCGCCATGCAGACGAAATGCACCGGGAAATACCCCTTCTTGCGCTCGAATCCCTTGAATTCGGGATCGACAAATGCGCGGGTGATCTGACGGGCGCGGTCGGGGCGGAAGTTGAAGAAGATCACGCTGTCGCCCTCTGCGATTCTGGCATCCTTTGCCACGACGGTCGGGAGCATGAACTCATCGGTGACGCCGTTTGCATAGGAATTTTTGATTGCCTGCACAGGATCATCCTCCTGCACGCCCTCGCCCATGACGAGTGCATCGTAAGCCTTTTCCACGCGGTCCCATGCGTTGTCGCGGTCCATTGCATAGAATCTGCCGGAGATCACGCCGACCTTGCCGACACCGATCTTTGCAAGTTCCGCAGTTGCCTCCTCCATGTACTCCGCAGCGGAGGAAGGCGGCACATCTCTGCCGTCGAGGAAGGCATGGACAAAGACCTTCGTGAGACCGAAGCGCTTTGCCATCTCAACGAGACCGTAGAGGTGGGTAATGTGGCTGTGAACGCCGCCCGGCGAAAGCAGACCCATCAGGTGCAGGGCAGAACCCTTGTCCTTTGCATTCTGCATTGCGGCAGTGAGAGCGGGATTCTCAAAGAAATCGCCGTCCTGAATGGACTTGGTGATCTTGACGAGCTGCTGGTAGACGATTCTGCCTGCGCCCATATTGGTATGACCGACCTCAGAATTGCCCATCTGACCATCCGGCAGACCGACATCGAGACCGGAAGCGCCGATGATCGTATTGGGGCATTCCGCGAAATAGCGGTCGAGATTCGGGGTCTTCGCCGCCTTGATCGCATTGCCGTAGTCGCTCGGATTGATGCCGAAGCCGTCCATAATCAGCAGTGCAACAGGTGCTTTGCTCATAGTGATTTTCTCCTTTTTCCTTGAAATTTGCGGGACTGCTCATGTCCAGAGGGCGAACAGTCCGGTTTTTTTGTTGATGAGGATTCCCGCGGAATAATCTGAATTTCCTGTCCGCCAGAGCTCTGCTTCCGTGAGGTCATCGCGGAGACCTGCAGCCCAGAACATCCCTGCCGCATGGTAGGCAAGCTCCGGACACTGTGCCCACAGGATTGATCCATCGGTATACTGTGCAGGATCCGGCTTGGGATTTTCCGCATCCCAGACCGGCTGTTCCATCTGCACAAGTGCATAGGAGACCTGCGGCATGACCGTCTGCAAAAACTGTTCCAGCGATGCCGGATCCGTATGCAGCACCAGATAACACGACGGGTGGTGAGAGTCCTGCGAGATCGTCTCCCACTGCGTGTGGAAGTAGTAATCCGTACAGTTTTCCGGCAGATGCACCGGCAGCATCTCCCGATACAGCTCTTTGGATTGGACGCCGCGCGTAAAGACGAAGCGTTTTGCCGGATAGAACAGCGGTGTGCGCCTAAAATTCACAACCGTCACCGGAACCAGCACGAGCGCGATGATATTCAGCACCGCAAGTCCGCGCAGCACATACAGAACGCCTTTGCCCTTCCGATATTTCCGCACCAGCTTGGAAACGATGCCGAGCAGCAGATTGATGCCCGCACCAATCAGAAAGAGCGGAAAGGTCAGACCGAGCGCCGAGCTCCAGAAGAAGCAGCCGCAGACACAGCCTGCTCCGACAGCCGCATTCGCGACACGGAACGGATTTTTTGAATTTGACGGCAGCGGCTGATTCAGTCTGTCGCGGAATTTCCTGAGGCTTTTCATAACTGACGGGTCTTGCTGTCAGCCCAGTTCAGGGCGGCAGCGACTGCAAGCAGCGGTCTGCTCAGTGTGCCGATGATACCGATGCAGTTGATAACCGTCTCCACCATGCTGTAGCTGCCAACCTCCGCAGCAGAGGTCATGACGGATATGGCTGTGCGGGTGATCGCAGACAGTACCAGCGAAAGAACCGGCATCGCACCGATGTAGACCAGCACAAGGGTCAGCAGCACGCCGGCAATGTGCGATTTGCCGTCGAGGTCGCTTTTCAGCAGGATATACAGCAGAATGAAAATGCCGAATGCGATGATTGAGCTGAGATAAGTCAGCGGATTGAGCAGCATAGAGCGGTTGACTGTTTCAAGACGGAAGATCTTCAAGACCGGCTCCGGAAAGATGCGAACGAGCATCGAAAGACCGGACGTAATGAGCATCAGGATCAGCCCGACCGCTGCGCAGCGTTTTGCCGCTGCATGGATTTCGTTCATAGGGACTCACATCCTTATTTCATGAAAATGCAGCAGGTGCGCAGGTATCGCACCCGCTGCACTGGTTTTGCACCGTCAGCGAACGTGATTCGCTTTGGACTCAGCCCTCAACAGCCGCCTGCACGATGACGTTGAAGTCAGCAGCCTTCAGGGAAGCGCCGCCGATGAGACCGCCGTCGATGTTCGGCTTTGCGAGCAGCTCTGCCGCGTTCTTTGCGTTCATAGAACCGCCGTACTGAATGGTGATGGCGTCCGCAGCAGCCTGATCATAGAGCTTTGCGATGGTTGCGCGGATGAATGCGCAGACTTCCTCAGCCTGATCCGGTGTTGCGGTCAGACCCGTGCCGATTGCCCAGACCGGCTCATAAGCGATGACAACATTCTTCAGCTCCTCAGCGGTGACATCCCACAGATCGAGCTTGATCTGCTTGCCGACGACTTCTTCCGTGATGCCGCACTCGCGCTCCCACTTCAGCTCGCCCACGCAGACGATCGGCTTGAGACCTGCTGCGAGTGCTGCCTTCGTGCGCTTATTGACGGTTTCATCGGTCTCACCGAAATACTGTCTGCGCTCAGAGTGGCCGATGACGACGTACTCGACGCCCAGCTCAGTGAGCATATCCGCAGAGATTTCGCCGGTGAATGCGCCGGACTTCTCGAAGTGGACATTCTCTGCACCGATCTTGACATTGGAGCCGGCAGTGGTGTTGACAGCGGTCTCCAGATTGGTGAACGGCACGCAGGCGATGACTTCAATCTTGTCCGCAGCATTTGCGACGAGCGGCTTGATCTCCTCCAGAAGTGCCTTTGCTTCCGGACGGGTCTTGTTCATTTTCCAGTTACCGGCGATGATCGCCTTTCTCAGATTCTTATTCATGGTAGGGTTTCCTCCTGTTTGTTATTGGGGATGCGGTTTACAGGCTGCTGAGCAGACCTGCTGCCGGATCTTTTTTCAGCATATCGACCTTCGGTGTAGCCCGTTCCGTGAGATTGGCTTCTTCTTTCCGAATATAGTTTGCATACAGGCGTGCCTGCGCCAGCATCCGCAGATAATCGCTGCGGCAGCCCGGAGAAATGCTTGCGCCTGCGGGTTCAATCTCACCGCGAAGCTGCGTTTCGAGCGTATACGCAATATCCGTATTGTGGACAGCGTATTGTTCAGCCAGCCCAAGAAGCTGCGGGATATAGGTCTGATCAGACTGACAGTGTCTGGAGAGACGGAATGCCGCCATGCGATGATACGTTTCGACCCGTTCTGTTTCGCCGTTTTGCAGACAAAGCAGCGCAGCCATCTGATAGTACATCAGCGCATCGTCCGTATAATCGCGGTATTCGGGCTGAAGATCGGGCTGTGCTTCAAAGGCGCGGTCCATCATTTCGCTTTTTTCGCGGAAGAAGAAATGTGCCTTCTCGAAATTGCCTTTCATGACTGCGAGACGGATCATCGAGGCATAATAAGATGCCGATGCACGCGGCGGATAAGTTGACGCAGCGTGATGAGATGCATATTTTTCAGCATCTGTATAGTCTTCGCCCATCACTTTCAGGAACAGCGTCATCGCCTGATCTTCCGGTGAAGGAAGCGGGGAGATATTATTCGCAATGACGGCGAGTTCAGCAGACCATCCGGAGTGATTGTGGTCGGCATCGAGCTTTGTATAAGTCGCCTTGCGAACCGCCTTGATGCAGGTGTGCCAGATCACAACAATGGCAACGCAGGCAATCAGTGCGATAAAGAAAAAATAGAGCAAATGCAGCAGAAAATACCCGAAGGATGACCGCAGAAACGAGCTTGATAATGCGAAACCGATCAGCATGAAGATGCCGAGGGTCACGTAGCAGAAAATCCGCACGGGCTTCGGGGTATTATTCGGGAAGATGTTGAAATTCACGGGGGCTCACCTCCGGTTGTCAGATATGCTGTGAATAGAGTTTCAGGCGGATATTGCTATCCGCCCAAAACCGTATGCGTGATGATTATTTCTCAGCGATTGCTGCGACACCCGGAAGCACTTTGCCCTCCAGGTACTCAAGGGAAGCGCCGCCGCCGGTGGAGATGTGGCTCATCTTGTCAGCGAAACCGAGCTGGATTGCAGCAGTAGCGGAGTCGCCGCCGCCGATGATGGTGGTAGCATCTGCCTCAGCGAGTGCCTCGCAGACAGCAACAGTACCCTTCTTGAGGGTCGGGTTCTCGAAGACGCCCATCGGGCCGTTCCAGACGACGGTCTTTGCGGACTTTGCAGCCTCAGCAAAGAGTGCAGCGGTCTTCGGGCCGATGTCAAGACCCATCTTGTCAGCCGGAATCTTGCCAGCCTCAACGTACTCGACGTCAACCGGAGCGTCAATCGGATCCGGGAAGGAAGCTGCGATTGCAGTATCGACCGGCAGGAGGATCTTCTTGCCAAGGGACTCAGCCTTTGCGAGCATCTCCTTGCAGTAATCGAGTTTCTCGTCATCGACGAGGGAGAGACCGATCTCGCCGCCCTGTGCCTTGAGGAAGGTGTAAGCCATACCGCCGCCGATGATGAGCGTATCGCACTTTTCGAGCAGGTTGGAGATGACGTTCAGCTTGTCAGCGACCTTTGCACCGCCGAGGATTGCAACAAACGGACGCTGCGGATCTTCAACAGCATTGCCGAGATACTGGATCTCCTTCTGCATGAGGTAGCCGACAGCAGTCTCCTTGACGAACTTGGTGACGCCTGCGGTGGAAGCGTGTGCGCGGTGAGCAGAGCCGAAAGCATCCATAACGAATACCTGACCGTCAACCAGATCAGCGAGTTCCTTGGAGAACTCCTCGCCGTTCTTGGTCTCCTCAGCGCCGCGGAAACGGGTGTTCTCCAGCAGGACGATCTCGCCGTCGTTCATAGCAGCGACAGCAGCCTTTGCGTTCTCACCGACGACAGTGTCATCAGCCGCGAAGACGACTTTGGTCTCAGGCAGAAGCTCTGCGAGACGCTTTGCGACAGGAGCGAGGGAGAATTTTGCCTCCGGACCGTTCTTCGGCTTGCCCAGGTGGGAGCAAAGCACGAGCTTGCCGCCGTCAGAGAGCAGCTTTTTGATGGTCGGGAGTGCCGCAGTGATGCGGTTGTCATTGGTGATCTCGCCGTCCTTGAGCGGAACATTGAAATCGCAGCGGACAAGGATCTTCTTGCCCTTAGCCTGAATGTCGTCAACTGTAACTTTATTGAGTCCAGCCATGATAGAAAACATCCTTTCGAGTAGTATAATTTGGAGTCAGTGCAGCCCGCGCGTGCGGGACGCACACTGCTTTTACTATTATACACTATTTTCCGGATTTTTGCAATATGCTATGCGAAAATTTAACGTGCGAAAATAGCCTCCCCTGAAAGGGGAGGCGTCAGCGAAGCTGACGGAGGGGATCATGCGGGGCGGCTCGGCATTCTATTCCGTTTGGGGATTCTTTGCGTTCTGATAATAAATCACCCCCGCAAAGCCGAAGCCCTGCGGGGGTGAACTTTATGCAGATTTCACGCTGCGGGGAAGATTACTTCTCTGCGAGCTTGGTGAGGTAAGCATAACGATCCTTTGCAGTCTCCTCTGCCTTCTCGAACAGCTCCTTCGCACGATCCGGGAAGGAACGGGTCAGAGCGCTGTAGCGAGCCTCGCCCATGATGAAGTCCTGATAAGACTCGGTCGGAGCCTTGGAATCCAGCTGGAACGGATTCTTGCCCTCAGCAGCCAGTCTCGGATCATAACGGAAGTTATTCCAGTAACCAGCCTTGACAGCCTTTTCCATCTCAGCCTGGCAGTTGGTCATGCCGCCCTTGATGGAGTGCATCTCGCACGGTGCATAGCCGATGATGAGGGACGGGCCGTGGTAAGACTCAGCCTCCTTGATCGCCTTGAGGGTCTGATTCTGGTCAGCGCCCATTGCGATCTGTGCGACATAGATGTAGCCGTAGCTCATTGCAATGTCAGCCAGACGCTTCTTTGCGATTGCCTTACCGGCAGCTGCGAACTGTGCAACCTGACCGATGTTGGAGGACTTGGAAGCCTGACCGCCGGTGTTGGAGTAGACCTCGGTATCGAAGACCATGATGTTGACGTCTTCGCCGGTAGCCAGAACGTGATCCAGACCGCCGAAACCGATGTCGTATGCCCAGCCGTCGCCGCCGAAGATCCAGACAGACTTCTTAGCGAGGTACTGCTTGTTCTCGACGATGTCAGCAGACTTCTCGCAGACATCCTTGATCTTGGAAAGCTCAGCAACGAGAGCATCCGCAGCAGCGGTATTCTTCTCGCCGTCTTCGAGCGTAGCGAGGAACTCGTCAGCAGCAGCCTTCAGCTCAGCAGAAGCCTTCTCGTTAGCAGCAACTTCCTTGACTTCCGCGATCAGTCTCTCACGGATAGCCTTCTGGCCGAGATACATACCGAGACCATGCTCAGCGTTGTCCTCGAACAGGGAGTTTGCCCATGCCGGGCCGTGGCCGTTGGCATCGACAGTATACGGAGAGGTAGCAGCCGGGCCGCCCCAGATGGAAGAACAACCGGTTGCGTTGGAGATATACATTCTCGAACCGAAGAGCTGAGTGATGAGACGTGCATAGGAGGTCTCAGCACAGCCTGCGCAGGAACCGGAGAACTCAAGCAGCGGCTTCTTGTACTGGCTGGAGATGATGGAAGCGTTGGTTGCGACTTCCTTCTTCTCTGCAACCTTTGCCACGCAGTAATCGAACACTGCCTGCTGCGGCTCCTGAGACTCTCTGGAGACCATCTTCAGGGACTTGGTCGGGCAGACGCCGATGCAGACGCCGCAGCCCATGCAGTCCATAGCGGAGACAGCGAGGGTGTACTTGTACTCGGTCTTGACGATCGGCTTCGGAGCAAACTTGGTGTTTGCCGGAGCAGCAGCAGCCTCAGCCTCATCCAGAGCGAACGGACGGATGGTTGCGTGCGGGCAGACGAAAGCACACTTGTTGCACTTTGCGCAGGTGTCAGCGTTCCACTCCGGAACCATGACAGCAACGCCGCGCTTCTCATAAGCAGCAGCACCCTGCTCAAACGTACCGTCAGCGTGATCGACGAAAGCGGAAACCTTCAGCGCATCGCCCTGCATCTTGCCGACCGGATTCATGATGGATTCGACCATCTTGACGAGCTTTGCCGGGCCTTCGAGCTTTGCCGGAGCAGCGTCGTCAACAGCATTTGCCCACTCAGCCGGAACATCGACCTTGACGTAAGCATTTGCGCCTGCGTCGATTGCCTTCTCGTTCATCTGAACGATCTCGATGCCCTTCTTCATGAACTTCTGAGCCTTCTCCTTCATGTAGCCGATTGCCTCAGCCTCCGGCAGAACCTTGGAGAGGGAGAAGAATGCAGACTGGAGAATGGTGTTGGTACGCTTGCCCAAACCGATCTCCTGTGCGAGGTCGATAGCGTTGACCAGGTAGAGCTGAATGTTGTTCTTTGCGATGTAGCGCTTGGTGTCAGCGGTGAGGTGCTGATCCAGCTCCTCCGGCTTCCACTGGCAGTTGATGAGGAACACGCCGCCCGGCTTGACATCATTGACCATCTTATAGCCCTTGAGGATGTAAGACGGGTTGTGGCAGGCAACGAAGTCAGCCTTGTTGATGTAGTACGGGCTCTTGATCGGCTGATCGCCAAAGCGCAGGTGCGAGATGGTGATACCGCCGGTCTTCTTGGAGTCATACTGGAAGTATGCCTGCACGTACTTATCGGTGTGGTCGCCGATGATCTTGATGGAGTCCTTGTTTGCACCGACGGTGCCGTCGCCGCCGAGACCCCAGAACTTGCA
>DGVV01000132.1:16215-29964 GCA_002395085.1 Ruminococcus sp. UBA4275
AGAACTTGCACTCGATGGTGCCTTCTGCTGCGGTGTTCGGAGCATCTTCCTCAGCGAGGGAGAGGTTGGTGACGTCATCGTTGATACCGAGGGTGAACTGAGCCTTCGGAGCATCCTTAGCCAGTTCTGCGTAAACAGCGAACACAGATGCAGGCGGGGTGTCCTTGGAACCCAGACCGTAGCGGCCACCGATGATCTGGATGCCGGTCTTGCCGAGCTTGTTCAGTGCAGCAACGACATCGAGGTAGAGCGGCTCACCGAGGGAGCCGGGCTCCTTGGTTCTGTCGAGGACAGCGATCTTCTTTGCAGAAGCCGGAATTGCCTCGACGAGCTTCTCAGCGGAGAACGGACGGTACAGGCGAACCTTGACGATACCGACCTTCTCGCCCTTCTTGTTGAGGTAATCAATGACTTCCTCAGCGACGTCGCAGATAGAGCCCATTGCAACGATGACACGGTCTGCATCCGCAGCGCCGTAGTAGTTGAAGAGCTTGTAGTCCGTGCCGAGCTTTGCATTGACCTTGTCCATGTACTCCTCGACGATTGCCGGAACAGCATTGTAGTAGGAGTTGCAGGCTTCTCTGTGCTGGAAGAAGATGTCGCCGTTCTCGTGAGAACCGCGCATGGTCGGGAACTCAGGGTTCAGAGCGCGCTGACGGAACGCCTTGACAGCGTCCATATCGCACATTTCCTTGAGGTCTTCGTAATCCCAGATGGAGATCTTCTGGATCTCATGGGAGGTGCGGAAGCCGTCGAAGAAGTTGATGAAAGGCACACGGCTCTTGATGGAAGCGAGATGTGCCACAGCAGCGAGGTCCATGACCTCCTGCGGGTTGGTCTCAGCGAGCATCGCGAAACCGGTCTGACGACATGCGTAGACGTCAGAGTGGTCGCCGAAGATGTTGAGGGCGTGGGATGCGACACAGCGTGCAGAGACATGGAACACGCAGGGCAGCAGCTCACCGGCGATCTTGTACATATTCGGGATCATGAGGAGCAGACCCTGAGAAGCGGTGTAGGTGGTGGTCAGAGCGCCTGCATTCAGGGAGCCGTGGACCGTACCTGCCGCACCTGCCTCAGACTGCATCTCCTCGACCTTGACGGTCGTACCGAAGATGTTTTTCATACCCTGAGCAGACCACTGATCGACATAGTCTGCCATCGGGCTGGAAGGCGTGATCGGGTAGATACCGGCGACTTCCGTGAAGGCGTAGGAGACCCATGCCGCAGCATTGTTGCCGTCCATCGTCTTCTTCTTACGAACGATAGCCATAAGATGTACCTCCATACTATAGTATAATTTGGTTGGCTGAGATTCCGCGGGAGACCTTAAAGAATCACGTTCGGGGTATCTCGCAGAGTTTCGCTTATCTATTATACCACAAAATCGCATGAATGTAAAGCAGTTTTCCGATTTTTCGATACATTTACACGAATTCCGGCGAAAGGACGGCGGGCAGACTTGTTACTGCTGTCAATTTTGCAGATTGCTTGTGATAATTTTTGTGCATCCCGCCAAAAAAATCCGTTTTTCAGCGAAAAAATAAAAAAAAGGTTGACTGTTTCGGGGTTTTCGTGTATAATGAAAGCGGTGAAATAATGTAATGTTATTTTCACTCGTTTTGTTGTCTCCTTTCTTTTGTTCTACACATTTTGATTTGACCTCATTTTATTTCGGAAAGCAGAGCATCCGCTCTGCTTTTTTTATATCATAATGCATATACTATTATAATTATCCGGTGAAAGGAAGCGATCTGATTGAAGAAAAAGTCGCCTGCCCGCAGAGAATTGCTGGCACAAATTCGACAGAAACCTGCGGTGTTTGCCGTATGGACGATTCTGCGTCTGATTGTTATGGGTATCGGCATCCGCAGCATATTTAACAAACAGTGGGAAAGCGTGCTGACTTGCCTCCTGACCCTGACCCTGTTTTTAGCGCCGGCATTCGTGGAGAAGCAGCTGCACATCAAGCTGCCCACCGTGCTGGAGGTCACAGTCATTGTGTTCATCTTCTGCGCGGAGGTGCTGGGCGAAATCGCCTGCTTTTATATCAAATATCCGCTCTGGGATACGATGCTGCATACCGTCAACGGCTTTCTGTTTGCAGCGTTCGGCTTTTGTCTGGTGGATCTGCTGAATGAGAACAAGAAGATCAAGTTTGAATTGTCGCCGCAGTTCATGGCACTGGTGGCGTTCTGTTTCTCGATGACGATTGGGGTCATCTGGGAATTTTTTGAGTTCAGCATGGATCATCTGTTTGCGCTGGATATGCAGAAGGATATGCTGCTGACGGGGTTTCAGTCGGTGTATCTTGATCCGGCGCAGAGCAATACGCCGCTTGTGCTGGAAGACATCACCCGCACCGTGATTGAGACCGCAGACGGCAAACAGACCGTGCTGGCGGGCTATCTGGACATCGGCATTGCGGACACGATGAAGGATCTGTTTGTGAATTTCATCGGAGCGGCAGTCTTTTCGGTGTTCGGGATGCTGTATGTGCGTCACCGCGGTAAAAACCGGATTGCAGCGGCGTTCATACCGGTTGTGGAAACGGAGGTTCATACGGCAGAATGAGCGGCAGATTCAGGGAAAGCGGATTTTATCAGAAAATCCGGCCGTGGCTGCGGGCGCTGACGAATCCGCATCTGCTGATTTCGGTTGGCATTGCGTGGTTCATCACAAACGGCTGGGCGTACTGTGCGTTCGGGCTGGGAATGTGGCGTGAGATTGCGTGGCTGCGCAATGCGGGAACGGTCTGGCTTGGGATGCTGTGGCTGCCGGGAACGCCGGAGAAGCTGGTGACATTTGCGCTGGCGATGGGGATTTTGCGGCTGCTGTTTCCGGATGATACGCGCACGCTGGCGATGGTGCGGCGAAAATCGAAGGCGCTGCGGGAAAAGACAAAGCGCGGCTGGCAGCGTTTCCGCGCAAAATTCCGCCGCGGGGAATGAGGCATCACCGACGGATGGCAGCGATATCTCCGTTGGATTATAAATGAGGGCTCCGCTCGCTTCGCATGAGTTTGCAAGCAAACTCACCCATACCCCGCCAAAGGGATGCGATCCCTTTGGAATCCCATTATAGTAAGATGAAGTAAGGAGTGTACTGAAATGGAAAAAGATGATGTTTACTATATTTTTGAGGCGTTAAAAAAAAGAGATGAAATATTAATAAAAGGAAAATCCACAAGGCAGTATAATAAATATTTTGATATAATGTGTAAATATGCAAGAAGGGTAATTGATGCTGGAAGGCAAGATGAATTATTACCACTATTAGATAGTGACAATGTATCTTACCGACGTGATATTGCTGGGTTACTTTATCACTGTTATCCGGAGAAATGTAATCAGGTATTAAAAGAGATTTCTGAAATGTCAATTGAAACAGGATTGCAAAAATACTATATTAATCTATCTGTATCAGCAGGAATGGCATTAGAAATAGGTATTCCGGAAGATTTCCCGTAATCTGAAAAAAGAGGATACCCTGCATCATGTCGGGTATCCTCTGCTTTGTATGGTGTTTATGATGTTACGATGATTTTTCCGGTATCCGCATCGCGGCAGAAAATTTAGGCAATCCGGGCGTAGATAAGCAAGGACGTATTATGGAATGGCATCATCTTGTTGAACAATGCCAATCGCGTAAAGCCAGAAGCAAATTTAGCGTATTTGATATTAACGCAACATCGAATATCAGAGCTACACCGCATGTGGTTCATGTTGCTATAAGTGCATACTATAGTGGAAAGGATGTTATGACAAATAATAAAACTGTAAGAGACTGGTTGAACGGGCAAAGTTTTGAATTTCAATTTGATTTTGGAATGCAGCAGTGGGAAAAATTTATGACAATGTACGGTTATTCCGTTGATTAAAAAATTAGGAGGCGCACTATGCAGAATGACTATGTAAAAAAAATAATCGAGTCTTGTACTGAGATGGAATCTGATTTATTGAATCAAAGATCTATGAGGAAATACAACAAACATTTCGATCTTATGAGGAAATACGCAAGAGCGCTCATCCATGAAAATCGTGCGGAAGAACTAATTCCCTATCTAAAGCACGAGAGTTTGATAATCCGTTACGAAGTTGCATGTATTCTGTATAATTCTTTTCCTGAGAAATGTAGTCCAATTATTAAAGAAGTTTCTGAGATGACTATCACAACTGGATTGCCAGAACATTTAACAACTATCGGTGCATCTGCATCCAGTGCTTTACAATACGGCATACCAAAAGATTATCCATAAAACAATCTATGATGAATGTTTACCTGCTTCCGCAATAGGCATAAGATCCGAGAGATACAGATAGAAAAGGTGCTGGTGAAAAAGCAAATTATGAAAACGCTGCTCATGCTGACTGGCACAATACAATCGGCGAAGCTCTTGGCGGTATCAGAGCCAAGGTAACTCGCGACGGGAATCGTTATTCTATGACATACAGGTATTGCTTGAATGATATATATGAATGGACTCCAGAGTGTATTGAGAAAATAAACCAAGAAACCTTTGAAATAACGATGAAAAAAGACGCACTAGGAACTATTTTTCATTCATTTCATGAAAGTGGTTTGGCGAGAGAATTCTTAATGGACGGTTACTTTGAAGGTACCATTACATGGGACGAAGGGGCATCTGCTGATGACGAAATAATAATGCAACAAATAGTGGAAGGAATGAAAAATATAGAGGGCGTTCTCCGGTGGAACAAAAACAATTCCCTTGATCTATTTTCAACAAGACCCAAAGCGGAATATAGGATTGCACCATGAATAGCCGCTATTATTCCCAATATTTAAGCGAATTACTTCACAAAGAAAACGGGTGAAACGATGAGAAAAAAAATAGTTGTCGGGATTATATCAATATGGATGCTCTATAATTTGGTGGCTCTTTTTTACTATCTTGACTTCAACAGGTATGCAACATCACTTGTAAGAGGACGGAATGATTCAACTGATTCAATTGCGTATCAACTGTTGACACATCTGGATTCACTGAATCTTCCCCCAAACAAGGATATTATTTTGTATGGTGAAGTAGAGAGCTGGGGTGGTCAGGTTGAAAAAATGATCGTCTACCCGAATGCTTTTTTGAATCAGTCATTTTTGTTAGTTGACAAGTCTTCATCCCAAAGCACGTCGCTTTATTATTGGGCTGCGAGTATTTCTAATGGAACATTAGCAGAATTATGGAGTTCTAAAACACCTTTGCAGGAGGACGATCTGCACAAATATACAGGATTAGAGCAATTTGAACAAATTGAATTTCTGACATTGTATACACATCCGATAAAATTCCTGAAGTATTCATGGTGGAACGATACGGAGTTGATCGGGTATTACAACAGTGCCTACCGTAAATTCGTATAGGCATAACAGATCGCTTTTGCACGAAAAATCGAATATGAGAAATTCACAGCAAATACGCATATTTATCCATAATGGGATTCTTAAGGGTCAGTGACCCTTAAGCGGGGTTTGTGGTGAGTTTGCAAGCAAACTCATGCGAAGCGAGCGGAGCCCCATTATAAATCCGTCGGAGACACCTTACCCGTTCCCCGCGAACTGGCTGCGGTAAAGCTGCGCATAGAAGCCGTCTGCGGCAAGCAGCGAGGCATGGTCGCCCTGCTCAATGATCTTGCCGCCGCGCATCACGAGAATGACATCGGCTTCGCGGATGGTCGAGAGACGGTGCGCTACGATGAATGACGTCCGCCCGCGCATCATCTCCTGAAACGCGGACTGGATTTTCAGTTCGGTGCGGGTGTCAATGGAAGACGTTGCCTCATCGAGGATGAGCATGGGCGGGAGGCAGAGCATCAGCCGCGCGATGCAGAGAAGCTGCCGCTGCCCCTGCGAGAGTGCGCCGTTTTTATCGCTGATGACGGTGTCATAGCCCTGCGGCAGTCGCCGGATGAAGCTGTCGGCGTGGGCTGCTTTTGCGGCTGCAATGACCTGTTCGTCGGTGGCATCGGGCATACCCATGCGGATGTTATCGCGGACGGTTGCCCTGCGCAGCCATGTTTCCTGCAAAACCATGCCGATATTCCCGCGCAGACTGTGCCGCGTTACATCGCGGATGTCTTCTCCGTCAATGCGGATTGCGCCGCCGCTGACGTCGTAGAAGCGCATGATGAGGTTGATGAGGGTGGTCTTGCCGCAGCCGGTCGGGCCGACAATCGCGACGCGCTGACCGCTGTGGATGTCGATGCTGCAATGCTCGATCAGCGGACGCTCCGGCACATAGGAGAAGGAAATGTCATCGAAGGAGACATCGCCTTTTGCCTCGCTGAGAACAGCGGCATTTTCGGCATCGGGGATCTCAGCCGGCGTGTCGATCAGCTCAAACATCCGGTCGGCGCAGGCGAGGGCATTTTGCAGCTCTGTCAGAACACCGGAGATCTCATTAAACGGCTTGGTGTACTGGTTTGCGTAGCTGAGAAAGCAGGAGAGTTCACCTACGCTGATGCGGCCGTTGACCGCTGCAATCGCACCGGTCATGCCGACTGCCGCGTAGACAAGCGCATTCACAAAGCGCGTGCAGGGATTCGTGAGCGAGGAGAAGAAGGTTGCACGGCAGGCGGTGTCTGCGAGACGGTCATTCACGTCATCGAAGTCAGAGAGCGTTTGCTTCTCGTGACCGAATGCCTGTACAATGCGCTGATTTGTGACAGTTTCATTGATGAGTGCGGTCTGTTCTGCACGGAGGGATGCCTGTGCCTGAAACAGCGAGTACGTCCGCTTGGTGATGAACGCCGCGACAAACAGCGACAGCGGCGTCATGAAAAGCACGACAAGGGTGATGCCCGGATGAATCGAGAGCATGAAAAACAGTGTGCCGAGAATGGTCAGGACACCGGTGAAAAGCTGCGTGAAGCCCATCAGCAGGCCGTCCGCGAACTGGTCAACGTCGGAAATCATCCGGCTGACCGTGTCGCCGGTCGGTTTGGCATCGAGATAGGCGAGCGGAAGATGTTCAATGCGCGTGATCGCCTGATTACGGATGTCGCGCACGACATGATAGGCAATCTTGTTGTGCAGAATGCTCATGACCCACTGTGCAAGCGAGGTCACGCCCACCGAGATGCCGACCGTCAGCAGAATGCGGGTGATGGCGGAGAAATCAACATTGCCTTCTGATTCAATGCAGTCAATCGCTTTGCCGACCAGCACCGGCACATAGAGCGTCAGCGTGACCGTGACAACAGCAAGCAGCAGCGAGAGAATCAGCGGAAATGTGTGTCCTTTCAGGTAATGCAGTACGCGGCGGATGGTCTGCTTGCGCGCAAACGGAGACTGTTTTGCCATTTACTGCACCTCCTTTGCAAACTGCGAATCGTAAATCTGACGGTAGACCGCACAGCTTTCGAGCAATTCGCCGTGTGTGCCGCAGCCCGCAAGATGGCCGTCGTCCAGCACAAGAATGCGGTCTGCGTGCTGAATGGATGCGGTGCGCTGCGAGACGATGAATACCGTCGGATGTTCCGGAATCTCCCGCAGAGCCCTGCGGAGTGCGGCATCCGTTGCGAAATCGAGCGCCGATGCGCTGTCATCGAGGATGAGAAATTCGGGTTTGCGGACGAGTGCGCGTGCAATGGTGAGACGCTGCCGCTGTCCGCCGGAGAGATTGTGACCGCCTTCTGTGATCTGTTCATCGAGACCATCCGCTTTTGCCTGCACGACATCCCATGCCTGTGCGGTGCGGAGTGCGGTTTCAATATCGGCTTCGGAGGCGTCGGCATTGCCCCATTTCATGTTATCGCGGATGCTGCCGTGGAACAGCACTGCCGTCTGCGGCACAATGCCGATGCGTCTGCGGAGTGCCTGCCGCGGGAATTCGCCGGAGGATACGCCGTCTATGGTGATGCTGCCGGCGGTCGGTTCATAGAAGCGGGGGATGAGGCTGACAAGCGTGGTTTTGCCTGCACCTGTTCCGCCGATGATGCCGATGACATCGCCGCGCTTTGCCGTAAAGGAAATATCTGTGAGGGACGGCGCACCTGCCCCCTCATACGTAAAGCTGACATGGTCAAAGATGATTTCGCCGCGCACACCCGTTTCGATGGTTTCTGCATCCTCCGCGACCGGTTCTGCATCATCAAATACCGCCTGAATGCGGTTTCCGCAGGCGACGGCTTTGGTCACGGTGATGATGAAGTTTGCAAATTTGATGAGTTCTACGAGAATCTGCGACATATAGTTGTACAGCGCAATGACCGCACCCTGTGTCAGGAAACCTGCATGAACCCGCAGCGCACCAATGTAAATCAGGGCAATGACCGCACCGTTCACAATGATGTACGTGAGGGGATTCATCAGTGCGGAGAGCCGCCCCACGCGCTCCTGCATTGTGACAAGTGCCGCATTTTCTTCGCGGAAACGGTCTGCCTCAGCGGTTTCGCGCCGGAATGCACGGATTACGCGCACGCCGATGAGGTTTTCGCGGGTAATTTCTGTGACGTCATCCAGCTTATTCTGTACGTTCCGGAACATCGGGATGCTTAGCAGCATGATGCCGAACACCACGATCATCAGCAGCGGAATCGCAACGGCAAAGACCAGTGCGCCTTTGACATCAACCGTGAACGCCATGATCATTGCGCCGACCACGATAAACGGGGAGCGCAGCAGCAGCCGGATTGTGAGGTTGACACCGGTCTGCACCTGATTGATGTCGCTGGTCATGCGGGTAATCAGTGTGGATGTACCGAGGCGGTCAAGGTCTGCATAGCGCAGATGCTGGATGTGTTCCATCAGTGCGCGGCGCAGCTTTGCCGAGAAACCGGTTGCCGCTTTTGCCGCAAAGAACTGCGCAAACAGCGTACAGGTAAGACCGATTGCAGCAAGCAGTGCCATCAGCAGCGCACAGCGCACGATATACGGTTTGTCACCGCCGCCGATGCCGCGGTCTATCATCGAGGCGACAACAAGCGGCACGAACAGTTCAAAGGTTGCTTCCAGCATCTTGAAAAGCGGCCCGAGCAGGCATTCTTTTTTGTAGTCCGCAAGATAGCGGAGCAGCTTTCTCATATTTTTTCCTCCGTCAGTCAATATCCGCTTCCATTATAGCACAAAGTGCCGCAGAATGCAATGGGGCAGGGGAAAATGATGCCGCGGTGATGTTCTTGGCATACGTTTGCGTGAAGTGCTTGACTTCATCAGGGATTTGTGTTAGAATATAATTCTAAAATATGAATACAATGGGGTGCATCATGACAATTCAAAGTAATATCTTCTGGATGTTGTTCCTGCCGGTTACGCTGTTGCTGTATCACAGTATGAAGGATAAAAACAAGCCGCTGATTCTGTGCGCGTGCAGTCTGATCTTCCTGCTGTTTGGTTCGGCACTGCATACGGTGCTGTTTCTTGTGCTGTGTCTTGTGAATCTTCTGATCGGCATTGGAATCTGTCAGAGCGGCGGCCAGACGGCAAAACGAAAGGGGCTGTATATCAGCGGCGTTGTGCTGGATACCGCCGTGCTGGTCTTTTATAAGTATACCGGTATTTTTTCGTCGTATCTGCATCTGACTGATACAGAGTCTGCGGCGTATAAGATGCTTCTGTTCCCGCTGGGACTTTCCTTCTTTATATTCAAGGCGATTTCTTTTCTGACGGACATTTATCGCGGGAAGGTCACAGTCTCGCAGGATGCCTGTGAAAACAGCCTTGTGTATATGCTGTTCTTCGGACAGTTTCATTCCGGACCGATTTCCCGTTACAGCGATATGGCGCTTGTGCCTGCCGGCGGGCGTACTGCGCTGCTGACACAGGGCGTATACCGGTATCTGGTCGGTTTCTGCAAGAAAACACTGCTGGCAGATGTGCTTTCCCGTATTACATCAGAAGTTTTCATGAAAAGCAGCCCGGACGAACTCTCTGCTGCCTATGTCTGGCTTGGGGCAATCTGCTGGGCGCTGGAACTCTATTATGATTTTTCCGGCTACTCAGATATGGCAATCGGTGTAACCAATATGTTCGGAATGCAGGTGCCGGAAAACTTCCTGTATCCCTATGCCACAGCTTCCGCCTCCGATTTCTGGCGCAGATGGCACGCATCTCTGGGTGCGTGGTTCCGTGATTATGTGTATATCCCGCTGGGCGGTTCCCGCACAAAGACCCGTCTTGGTACATACCGCAATCTGCTTGCCGTGTGGCTGCTGACCGGCTTCTGGCACGGCATCTCCCTGAATTTTATCGTGTGGGGACTGGGGCATTTTCTGCTGATTCTGCTGGAGAAAGCACTGGGCATCCCGAAACGGCTGCATTCTGCTGCGGCACGCATTTTCTGGCGGATCTTCGTGCTGACGGCAGTTGTGCTGCTCTGGGTGATTTTCCGCTGCAATGATCTGATGCAGGGACTGCAATTCATCGCTGTGATGTTCGGTTTCGGCGCACAGAATCCGAATTCCGTGCATCGCGTCGTTCTGATGCTTCAGGATTATTACGCATTTCTGATTCCGGCGCTGCTGTTTACTGTGCCGGTCATTCCGATGCTGCAAAAGAAATGCGAAGCCAGTCAGAAGCTGAATGCTGCCTGGAATGTACTGTGTCCGGTCTGTGTCATCGCAATGTTCCTGCTTTCCATCACACTGCTGGTTTACGGCGGCAATAATCCGTTTGTGTATGCGGCATTCTGAGAAAGGGGATGAATTCGTTGCAAAAGCGAAACTTTGGTAATGTAATATTGACTGTGCTGTTTCTGATTGTCATTGTCGCGCTGAATGCGGTGAATATCATCACCGGAAATGTGCCTTCTGTCATATCTGTACTGACGGAAACAGAGGAAGCTTCCGGTGATTTGCTGCGCTGCGATCTGCTGAACAATATTTGTCTGAATCTTGCCGGAACACTGACAAAGTTTGTGAATATGGACGGGTACTATAACAATATCGGTATCTATATCACCAAAGACAGATATATTGTGGGGTATTCTCCGTATTCCGATACCGAATATGAAACGGAACAGATGAAGCGGCTGAAAGCCTATCTGGATGAGAAGGATACCGGTCTGATTTATGTGAATCTGCCTGTGAAGTATACGGATGATGCGGTATTTGTCAAAGAGTTCGGCAGAGAATCCTACCGCAACCGCAATGCGGATCTGCTGCTGCAAAACCTTTCTGATGCCGGCATCCCGACACTGGATATGCGTGCGGAAGCCGCAAAAGACGGTCTGAATGTGAAGGAACTGTTTTATCGCACCGATCATCACTGGACTGTTCCGGCGGGATTCTGGGCGGCAGGGAAAATTGCCGGTGCGCTGAATCAGTATGCGGGATTCTCCGTTGATCTTTCACTATATGACAAGGAAAACTACACATTTACGACGATTCCGGAGTGCTGGGTCGGGGAACAGGGCGTCAAGGTTTCGCCGGCGTATATCGGATATGACGACTATACCTACGTCGTGCCGAATTTCCCGACGTCTTTCCTGTTCAAGCGCCAGAATCAGCACGGCGATTTCAGCAGATTCGTGGCAATGGAGACCATCGAGGCTGCGAAAACAGAGAAAGATTTTCTCGGAATGCATTATGCATACTCGAAACCGGAAGTCTCCAATGATCTGGTTGACAGCGGAAAGGTGCTGCTGGTCTGCGATTCCTATGCCAATGCATATATGGCGTTTCTGGCACTTGGCATTTCGGAAACAGATGTTATCGTTCCGCGCAGTTCCGAACTGACCGTTTATGAGAAGCTGGAACAGAATGATTATGATGCGGTTGTCATCAGTTATGCTGAATTTATGATCGGCGCACATGAGCAGCCCGGCAATGTGAACGGCAAGATGTTCACGTTCTTTGGTGACGAATCCTGATAAGAAAGCACCGCACGCCGGCTGACCGGTATACGGTGCTTTTGTTATGGATGCAGCTTTGTTCCGACGGTTACGGTGACAGTGCCGCCGTTTGCTTCCGCGAGACGGGCAAGTTCGGTGAGTTCGTATGTGTATACGTCATCCTTTGTGGGCACGGTAATCAGATAACCGTCGATCAGAGGTAGCCCGATGTGCATTTCCGGCTTGCAGAAGGGCATCAGATTGCGGTAAAGCAGGATGTTTTCGTTCGAGAGGATGATCTCGTCCGGTTCTCCGCTGTGATGCCGCCAGTGATTGCTGCTGACATTTGTGCGCCAGCCGACGCAATCTCCGCGGAAAATGATGCTGATTCGCTCCTCCGCCTGTACATCGCTGCCATTCTCATAGCTGTACCGGATCTGACCGTCGTCATCGTATGATTTGCTGTACAGCGTGATCTCCATGGAAATATCCTCTGCATTCAGCGGCACGATGCCGTATATGCCGTATAGGAATGCCAATACGCCGATGACAGCGGACAGCAGGGCGGTCACGCTGACGGCTATGCGGCTGCGGCGACGGATTTGTTTCAGCGGTTTGATCTCCGGTGGCGCGGAAACATAAGAAGCGGGCGCAGACTGCATCTCTTCATACAGACGGGCGCAATGTCCGCACTTTGCGAGATGCGCTGCTATGTCTGCGGCGGTCTCATCGGATGTCAGCTGCTCAGCGTAGAGCGGCAGAAGATCCTGCACGGTATGGCATTTCATGACTTGTCCTCCTTGATGAGTTTTTGTCTGGCGCGGTGATAGGTGACGCGCGCCCAGTTTTCGGATCGCCCGAAGATTTCACCGATTGTCCGGAAGGATAATCCGGCAGCGGCGCGCAGCAGGATGAGTTCTTTATCCTGTTCCGGCAGACCGTGCAGCTGCCGGAGCAGCTCCAGCGATATTTCACGCTGTTCGGCAGCTTTGTCCGGCGGGGGAGCGGGATCTGCTTCCGCTGCATCCGGCTCTGCACTCGGATGATACTTCCGGCGGCGAAGTTCCCCGTGCCAGAGGTTTCGTGCGATGCCGCACAGCCACGTAAATACGCTGCTTTCACCTTTATAGCTGCCCAGATGCCGCATCGCCTGATAAAAGGTCTCCTGCATCAGATCCTCGGCGGTATCCGGCTCATTACAGAGTGTCAGCAGATACAGATAGAGCTTTTTGCCGTATTCGCGATAGTATTCCCCGATTGCATCAGACACGCGATCACCTCCCTTCTGCAAACCGTCCGGACGGTTCTGTCTGTTAGTTGCATGAGATGCCGATTCGTTACATGGAAAATAAAAAGCGCTGTACAGATCGCTCTGCACAGCGCTTTAAATTCGTCAGGAAAGATTACTTCTTGACATTGAATGCGCCCATACCCGGATAGCAAGCGCAATCACCGAGTTCCTCCTCGATGCGGAGAAGCTGGTTGTACTTCGCAACACGCTCGGAACGGCTCGGTGCGCCGGTCTTGATCTGAGCGGTGTTCAGAGCAACTGCGAGGTCTGCGATGGTGGTATCAGCAGTCTCGCCGGAGCGGTGAGAAGAAATTGCGGTGTAGCCTGCCTTGTGAGCCATCTTGATTGCCTCGAGGGTCTCGGAGACAGAACCGATCTGGTTCAGCTTGATCAGGATGGAGTTTGCAGCGCCCAGAGCGATACCCTTGGAGAGACGCTCGGTGTTGGTAACGAACAGGTCATCACCGACGAGCTGGACCTTGTGACCGATCTTTGCGGTCATCTTCTGCCAGCCTTCCCAGTCCTCCTCATCGAGACCGTCCTCGATCGAGATGATCGGGTACTTGTCAACGAGGGACTCCCAGTGAGCGATCAGCTCATCAGAAGTGAACTCCTTGCCGGACTTCGGCTGCTTGTAGAAGCCCTTGCCCTTTTCGCTCTTCCACTCAGA
>DGVV01000131.1 GCA_002395085.1 Ruminococcus sp. UBA4275
CCCACTATAAGAAAAGTAATGTAAATGCGTTGAAATTCTAGGTTCACAAAATAGGGGATTCTTAAGGGCTAGTAGCCCTTAAGCGGGAGTTTGAGGGCAGAGCCCTCAATATAAATCCGTCGGAGACACTTTATCTACAAGCTGAACGCACATCCGCTTTTGCAGATGTGCGTCCGGTTTATATTTGCTCCGCAGGACTCTGAATGGCATCATCCCCGAATAATCTTCAGCTCGCTTTTCATGCCGTTCAGTTCGATGCAGCGTTCTGCATCCGGATCAGAAAAGTCTTCCGTCTCGGTATTGCCGGTACCGTAGCTGATGGAGTTTCCGAAGCCCTTCACGACTGTACGGAAGGCAAAATCATCCGGAATATGCAGAACCGAAGTAGCAGAAATCTGATTCAGTTCCAGTGCGCCGTTCAGTCCGCAGCACCGAATCTCCATATCGAGATTGCAGTTGATTTCAAACACAGCATCAAGCTGATCAATGAGGATGCTTTCCACTCTTCCGCCGAATTCAAGATCTTCACAGACGATATTGGTAATCCGGAGATCAAAGCAGTTTGTTTGCAGTTCCACCTGATTTACATAGCGGTTCGGCAGCGTGACCTCAATCTCAAGACCTTCCTTCGCGGCGGCTTCCGTGATCTGATTCAAACGGTTGACCGTAATGTCGATCCAGTGTTTTTTGTCTTCAATGCTCACCTTGAAATCCTGCCGGATGGTCTCGATGCTGTGCGAACGCAGCCGCACGAGGATCTTTTCGTCATCAGAGCCGATCAGATGAACCTGATTCGCACCGCCGAGATGCAGGTCGATGCGCTTTTCAGCGGACATATCATATTCGGTTCTGCTCTCAAATGCCGGTGTCTGTTTTGCGGCGACGCTTTCCTCTCCGGAGAGCAGATCCTCCACGCTGACGCCGAATAATGCAGCTAACTCCATGATATTGCCAATATCGGGCAGACCCTTTTCGGTCTCCCATTTCGTGACCGCCTGACGGGAGACACCGAGCTTTGCGGCAAGGGCTTCCTGCGACATATTCGCTTCTTTACGGATTTCTCTCAGTTTATCAGCAAATTTCATAATGTATTCCTCCTTCAGATGATACGCAGCTATGTGCAGTTTATCCTTATTGTACCATTTTTATTTCAGAAATGCAAGATGTGTCTGTGTGTCAATCTGTCATTCTTTTTGCTCATTGCATAAATCATTTGGAAAGCTGAGAGCTGTCCGCCTGCTGTCCGGCGGAAGGATGTGCAGCGTGTTCTGTCAGTATTTTGCTCCTGCTGCAAGCAGCAGGAGCATTTTGCCGATATACTCAGAAACCGTTTTGCTGAAGCCATGCAAAGAGGTTCGCCTCACGGGACTGAAGTGTCTCTGCATCGTTCCACTTGCCCAAACGGTATTCCTGCCGGAGCTGACCGTCTTCCAGATAGATCACCTTGTCGGCACGCGCAGCAACCTTGACATCATGCGTTACCATAATAATCGTCGTACCGGCAGCGTTCACCTGATTGAAAATCTCCATGATTTCAGCGGTTGATCTGGAATTCAGCGCACCGGTCGGCTCATCGGCAAACAGAACCGCCGGCTGATTGATCAGCGCGCGGCAGATCGCTGCACGCTGAAGCTGACCGCCCGAAACCTGTGTAATATCGCTGTCTGCGATATGCGAGATACCGACACGTTCCATCCGGATACGTGCATTCTGCGCTGCCTGTTCCTTCGAGACCTTTCCTGCTTTCAGTGCAGGCAGCATGATGTTCTCCTTGATCGTAAAATCCTTCAGCATATAGGAATGCTGGAATACAAATCCCATACTCAGCAGCCGTACCTGACTGATTTCATCATCAGACAGCGTTTGAATCTCCTTGCCGTTGTACATCACACTTCCGCCGGAAACCTGATCCATACCGCTGATACAGTAAAGCAAAGTCGATTTGCCCGAACCGGACTGACCCATAATTGCCACAAACTCGCCCTTCTGTATTTCCAGATCAATACCTTTCAGGATTTCAACCGATTCGCCGGTTGAAAGCTGATAGGATTTTTGGAGTGATTTTGCCTGAAGTATCACTGTATCGTTCATAAATACTCCTTATTGTATGCTTGGATTTGCCGTTCAGCCCTTCACAAGCTGCATCAGCTTGACATCTGACTTGATTTTGCCTGTACACAGATATGTTGTCGCAGCGGCGGCTGCCAGCAGAATCAGCGGGAAAACCAGATATACCAGCCACGGTGCTGTAATAAATGTGAGGCTGCGCATTCCCATGCCCATCATGCCGATGACCGCACTCACAGCCTTCTCGCCCAGCAGCAGTACCACAATCCCGCCTAGCAGCAGTCCGAAGACGGAAGCCAGCAGCGTCTGAGCGAGATACTGCTTCCGAATATCCCGAACAGAAAAACCGGTCACGCGCTGAATGGCGGTCTGCTTTCTGTTCTTAATCAGAATCAGCAGCAGCAGCAGCGCCGTAATCAGAATCATCAGACCGACTGCAATCAGTACAATCACCAGCACTACGCTGCCGAACTGATTGGTCAGACCGGAAAGCGTCTGCTTCACAAATGCATCCATACTCTTGACATTTGCATCTGTTCCGAGCGTTTCTGCATAGGCAGCGGCTTTCTGCGGAACATCCGTCCCCTCCTGAAAACGCACCAGAAAATCGTACCGGTAAACATCCGCCGGATCGTATCCCACCTGCATTTTCGCAGTATAACCGCCGTTTGAAACATCCTGATAGACACCGCACACGCGAAGTGTCATTTCCGTCTGATCCTTCTTCACCGTCATCTGATCATTTGCGCTGACGCCGTACTTCTTTGCATTCAGATACGAAAGCGCAATTTCATCCGGCTGCTGCGGCGCAGTTCCTTCCAGATACTGCAAGCCGCTTCCGGCAGATTCAGAGCAGGTAATGTGGATATTCTCCCATTCCCCTTCGCTGTTCTGTGCCGTCCGCACAACAAATGCATCCTCTGCGGTCTCTGCGACGTCTGCATCGCCTGCCAGTTCAGAGACAACATTTGCATAGCGCTCCGCCAGCCGTTCTGTGGAGGTCACGCTGATCATCATATCGCATTTCTGCTGTCCCATATAGGTGATGAACGCAGGCGACCGGAATGTGGTCAGCACATTCGTCGGAATCAGCATCATGCAGAATGCCGCTGCCACAACAAATGTCATCAGCAGCCAGGAACGCTTATGCAGCAAAAGCTGCTTCCATGCCATCCACAGGTCAACCGGCAGTCGGAAGACCGAACCGGCTGCCGTTTTCCGGACAGCATCTTTTTTGCCTGCCGCTTTGACTTCCGCCTGACCTTTGATCGTATCAATGACGGAGACCTGCTTCACTCTGTTCAGAATCCGCTTGCAGATTGCCTGATCTGCCAGATAAATCAGCAGCGCGGCAATCAGCGGGAACAGAATCATCAGGATGCTGAACGACGGCTTTCCGAATGCACTGGTAATATGCGAAACCAGCATCTGATTCACCGGAACTGCAAAGATGCAGCCCAGCACACAGCCCACCACAATCAGCTTGCGGTAACGGTTCAGGTACATCTTCCGGATTTCTTTGAAAGATACACCGATTGCCTTCAGAATGCCGATGTCCTCAATTTCTTCCTCCATCGCGGCGAGAATGGTGAACCGCAGGCAAAGCGCCGCAATCAGCATCAGAATAAGACTCATCAGAATCAGGATGACAACTGTCATCAGATCCGGCAGACCGCTGACAAGTTTCAGAAGGGTATAGGTGATTGCCTGTCCCTCCTTCGGCATACCGGAATTTTCGTATTTTGTCTGAAATTCGCTTGCATAGGCGGGATCATCAAAATAGTATTCGATGATATATTCCACTGTGCCCATGTGCGCCCTGACTTCCTGCAAGTCTTCCTCATTCATCAGGAAACGTGTGGAGGAACAAAGCGTACTGTTCATCTGGGCATCGCGCAGAAGCGACGTAATGGTCAGTTCCTTGGAGAAAGTTCCGTCAGAGAGTGTGAGCGTATCACCGATTTCCATGTGATACTGGTCCAGCAGAATCAGCGGCACACCGATTTCGCCGCGTGCCGGCGTGATTCTCTGATTATTCGTATCCAGAAGCAGATCATACTGCTCCGGCTGCCGGATGATGCCCAGATCAATCAGGCAATCCGAAAATGACAGTCTGACGCCGTCGGGTTTTGTCACCCAGATCTGCGTATTGTCTACGTTCAGCATTTCCATAAGCTGCCAATCCGTCACATGAGGATCAGATTCCGCCAGATTTTCCAGCAGACTGACTTCCACATCTCCGGAATGCATCTGCAAAAAATGCGGCGGCTGTGCTTTCTCATACAGATTGTTGATTGCACTGAAAAGCTGAATGACAATCAGCGTTCCTGCTGACAGCATACAGACTGACAGCGTGATGAAGAAGATCAGCACCACGCTGATTCCAATTTTTTTTCTCATAAATTAAATCCAATAGTAAAGTGTAGTTGAATGTTTCTCAGGCTTTCTGTTCAGATAGCGCGGCGGGTGCAGGATCATCGTCAGTCACATCCATCTCGCGCAGCGCCTTGGACCGCATCATCAGCAGCATCACCACAATGATGATCACACCGCAGAGGCTTACCATCAGTCCGATGCCTCTGCCGCTGCCCGTGCCGAAAATTTTGCCGACGCTGTTTGCAAGTGCGCCGTTTTCCTCCAGGAGCGGGTTAAAGATATAGTCAGCCATGACACCCGACAAACCATAGGAAAGCACACAGCCAAGCTGCGAGAGAATGCCGATCACTCCCCATGCACGCCCCTGAACTTCATTCGGAATATTCATGCGGGCAAGTGTATCTGCCGAAACATTGACAAACGGAAGTGTGACAAAGAACAGCAGTCCTGCACACATAATGAACCAGAAATTGGTGGTCAGACCAATTCCGATCATGCCGATGCCGTTCAGCGCAAGACCGAGAAACAGCAGGCGGCAAAAATTCTTCTTGATCGCCAGAACACCGATCACAACACTGCCGACCAGCATTCCCACCGCACTGAGGGATTCGAGATAGCCGAGATTTTTGGAATCTGTAAAGGAAAGCACCATCGGAGACATCATGGTTTGCAGCAAGCCGATGGTAAAGCAGGCAAACGACATCAGAAACACCAGCGTGCGCACACCCGGATGACCGGTGACACTCGCAAAGCCTTCCTTCATCTCCTTCCAGGGATGGAATTCATCCTTCCGCGGCTTATCCTCAATATGGCGGTTGACAAGCAGAATGGTGGTCACTGTGACGAAAATCGTGCAAATGTCAATCAAAAGAATCAGACGAATATCGGAAAAACCAAGCAGAATGCCCGCCACAAACGGGGAAATCAGATACTGTGCCGAGGAGGCAATCTGCACCATTCCGCTGGCTTTCGCGTATTCCTCTTCTGTAAGCAGATCCGTAATAGTTGCTTTGTAAGCCGGATTGAGCAAAGACGAAAAGACAGAGCTGATCGTAACACCGACACAGATCATCCATAGCTGCAGGTTTCCGAATTGCAGATTCAGCAGAATAAACAGCAATCCCAGCGCAGAACAGCCATCACCGACAACCATCATCAGTCTGCGGTTGAAACGGTCAGCCAGAAGACCGCCGACCGGACTCAGCAGAATGTTCGGGAGATATGCCAGCACGGTCACGAGGGAAACCGCTGATGCAATGCCGTACTTCTGGAAGACGTACACACTCAGTGCAAAAGAGGTCATTCCCGTTCCGATGCTGGAAATAAATTCACCGATCCAGATACATAAGAATTTCTTCATTCTTTTCCTCCTTGCTCCGTTAGAACGGAGTGATTAGTTCCAAACCGACGGTATCTGCAATAGCATGACGGTCAAAACTGCATGATAAATGACATCCAGTATCAGATTCCAAATATCAATGGCGTTCACCTTCGTGCGCTTCATCTGCGCGACGTGCGACCACAGACCGCTGATTCCATAGATATAGAGTGTCACCAAAGCACCGATCCAGAAGCTGCCGCGAATAAAGATCGTCAGCACACCCATCACACCGACACCAAGCTGCGAAAAACCGTATTTTCCCTGAAACGGGCCGCCCGGCCAGTTGAGCTTTTTGGCGGTTTCATCCGCTTTGATGACATTGATATAAAAGCCGAGTACACCGATCAGGCCCGATGTAACTGCAAACTGATGCAGGAGAAAGACCTCACAGATACCGGCTGTTCCGATATTCCATCCAAGCACCGCAAGATGAATCAGTGCGGTCAGGACGCCTGCTCCGATAAGCGCTAAAATCCACATAATTTGGCATCGCCGTTCAGCAGACTGCTGCTGCGGCGACTGCACCTCCTTCTTGATTGATTAAATACGATAATCATTATAATCTGCCGGTTTCGCAGCAGTCCGCGGCAGGCAGTCCGCTGTGTGCAGACATCTGCCGCGGCATCCGCAGTTGCTTGCTGTGCAGTCCGCATTCCGCAATCAAGATCATGCTTATTATAGCAAAACAACCGCTTTTTGCAACCAATATCTGTTTGCAAACCGGCAAAAAAACATGCTACTTTCCGATGCATATACAAAATGCACAAGCAGCATTTTGTATATCGCGCAGAAATTCAGCAATATAACGAGTCTTCTGAATGATCAGAAATCATCCTCTTTGCGGTATGCACCGTCAAAAATATTCTGCACATACTGCGCAATTTTGTCTGTCTCCTGATGAACAAACATATGTGCGCCATTCCGGACAGGCAGAACTGTACCGGATTTGCAGAAGTAATTATTCCATTTAACAAGGTGTTTCACAGGCAGGGAAGGGTCGGCATCGCCCCAGATCAGATAGTGGTCAACATCCGATTTTTTGTTGACTGCAATCTCTGCGCCGGTTTCGATGATCCGGTAATCTGCACGGAAAATCGGAAGGAGCATCTCCATCACATCTTCACATTCCAGAACCTCATCGGGCAGCGCCTTGTATTTCATGAGATTGTTGATCAGATCACCCGAAGGCAGTTCCGAATTTCTGGTGTGATACATCACGCAGGGCGGCCCGCTTGCAGAAATGATCAGTCCTTTCAGCCAGTCCGGATTCATCTCATTCTTCTCCCATTTCTGAGAAATAAAATAGATAATGTTTCCGCCCATGCTGTAACCGAACAAATAGCATTCCGGCTTCACAATTTCCTTCAGTTCCGCACAGTACATATCCGTCAGCGTGTTCATATCCTGCTCCAGTTCCAGTGCAGAACCGATATGTCCGGGCGGATTTGCCGCCCAGATTTCAACCTCCGGATCTTTGATCGAATTCATCAGCCCTATCAGCGTGTTTGCACTTCCGCCGAGATAGGGAAACACGATGAGCTGCTTGTCCGTCGTTCCCTTCCGGATGCAATTAAACAGTTTTGTATCCATTTTTCAGCTCCTGCAATTCAGCTATTCTGATACAGGAAGTTCGGGAACATCTGCAAAACTTCCTCCGGCTTCTTGCCTGCATTCTTCTTCTTGAAGATGAAGTGCAGACCAATAAAAATCACTGCAAACAGCGCAATCTGAACGATCTGAACCGACGGAATGAAATCATACAGCTTGACCTTGCTGCCGGTTGCTGCAATCCAGAATGCCAGCAGCATGAACAGCAGATTGCCCTTCACCTCGTTCAGAACATAAGTTGCGCAGATGCTGAACATAATATTCTGAATCATATAGAACAGGAACGATGTTGCCGCCTCAAAGGATGAAAAGATATAGCCCGGCATCAGAAACATCGAGAAAATGAAGCCCGTCAGGACACCGGAAAGAACACCGTTCTTTGTTTTGGTGTACATATACGGCAGAAGGAAGCCGAACCAGCCGAAGATCTGACCGATCATACCGGTTTCACCAAAGAAATTCACCAGAAAAATCTTCAGCATCTGCGGCAGGGAGTATTCCATTTCCGGCACTTTGATGCCGACTGCAATACAGATCAGCCGCACGCAGATCAGATATACGACCATGCCGACAATAATAATCGGGATCCATTTCAGATCTTTTTTCCGCGGGATCAGCGTTTTCAGGAAATCGAGAACGCCTTTTGCACCGTCGTAGATAAAATACACGATAAAGGCTGCAATCGCCGGTACATTCATGATGAAGAACACCAGCGGATTTTCCAGTGTCAGCTCACCGAAAAGCTTTGTCATGGTTTCGCTCATCAGAGCGAACAGCAGGCAGATTCCCCAGCATACACCGAAGCAAATGCACAGGAAAATCAGCAGATACTTCTTGGGCTTTGTTGTTTCAGCCATTTTCTAACGCCCCTCTCAGCAAATATCTTCCAGAATTGCGGCTGCATCCTGAAGCGCACCGACAGAATGCTTTTCAAACCATGCAACGTCATCATCCGTGAGCGAGATATTGGAATACAGGCGGGACATACTGGAAACCAGGATGCCGTGCTTCTGCATACAGGTATTGAGAATAATATCCTTTGTGAGAATATCGAAGCTGTATTCCGAAGGGCTTTCCAGCGGTTTTTCGCAGCAGTGATATGCTGCACAGCCCGGAAGTCCCTGTACGATCAGCGGAATGCCTGCCTTGGCAGCATTCTGAACCAGAATATTCTGAATCGCCGTGATCTTCTCCTGCATCTTCGGATACACCGCGCCGTTATCCTGCGAGAGAATCTCCAGCGTTGCCTTGACGGCTGCCAGACCCAGCGGATAACCGTTAAACGTGCCGGCGTGGATAACCTTCTTGGCTTCCAGCAGAGACATCACTTCTTTTTTACCGGCGAGAACAGAAACCGGCACACCGCCGCCTGCAATCGCTTTGCCGAAGGTTGTCAGATCCGGTGTGACGCCATAGTGTCCCTGCGCACCGCCCAGACCCACACGGAAGCCTGTGATGATTTCATCAAAGATCAGCAGCACATTGTACTGATCGCACAGGGCGCGCATTTTCTGGAGATAGCCCGGTTTCGGCTCAACGCTGCCGCCGTTGACGCACATCGGCTCCGTAATGACCGCGGCAATCTCATCGCCGTGTGCAGCCAGAAGCTTTTCCAGTGCCGCTTCGTCGTTCCACGGAATCAGGAAGGACTGGCTCTCCATGCAGTCTGCTGCTCTGCCGGAAGTACCGTACGTATCGCCGGCAAAATCCTGCGGCACAGGATAATCTGCATTGACTGCCTTTCCGCCCATGATATTGTCGTTATTACCGTGATAATGCTTCTCAAACCGCACAAACCGGTTCTTTCCGGTATAGGCTCTGGCAACACGCAGCGCATTCTGCACAATTTCCGTACCTGCCAGACCAAAACGGATCATCTCCGCAGACGGAACAAGGCTGTGGATCAGTTCCAGCACTTCGTAATCGAAATCACAGTGGCTCACACAAAGCACGCGGTCGATTGCGGCTTTCAGTGCATCCTGATAGACCTTATTGCCGTGTCCGAGGATCATTGCGCCGAAACGCGCATACAGATCCAGATATTCGTTTCCGTCCATGTCAAAAACACGGCTGTCCTGCGTTTTCACGAAATGCAGCGGGGATTCTTCCCACGGAAGATTGAAGTTATAATGTACGCCGCCCGGAAGAAACTGCTTGACTTTCTCATGATATTCCTGCATTTTTGTAAGCATTTGATTCATTCTCCTGTAATGATTATTTTGATAATTGCATACACTGTCACATACATAGATTCTTCGTCGGAAATCTGTTCCCGGAAGCGGTTTGCAGCGCCGCTTCCGGAACAGTATCGCATTTTACTCTGCTTCTTCGATGCATTCAAGCAGATAATCGGACATCTCACCGATCGTCTTGAACTCAAACATCGCAACTGGGTTAATATCAACCTGGAGCTGCTTTCTGATCTTATTCATGATCTTCAGTGCGTCGATCGACGAAACACCGATCTTGAAAAAGCTCGTGTTCTCATCGAGATCCTCGATCGGCTCTTCAGCGACCTCAGCGATCAGTTTGATCATAAAATCAATAATTTCCTGCTTAGACATAGTGTGTAATTCCTTTCTGCATTAAAATTTTTTATTGCTCACGCACGGTATGCGTGTAGTCAATCAACCCAGACATGATTCTTCACGAACGGATAAGACGGCAGATGCATCACCTGCTGTCCCTCTGCCGGATACAGGACATCCCAGCGGATGACTGCACCGTTCAGGTAAAGCTGAAGCAGATTCTCGTATACATCGTCATCCTGCTCCGGAGCAAATCTGCCCTCCAGCACGATTGCAGACTTCTTTGCTGCTTCAGATGCAGCACCGATCCGGAGAATCAGATCTGCCTTGCCGGCGGATGCAGCTTCCTCAGAAGGCATCTCGCCCGCGGTATAACGGCGGCACGCTTCTTCTTCCGTCATTGTTCCGTTGACATATTCCGCAATCCAGTGATAAATACCGCTGCCGGTCACACCGGTAAATCTGCCAATCAGCTTTTTGCAAAGCATCAGCTTGCCGCTGAGCAGGCGGAATGCTTCCGCATCCGTACCGCAGCCGGTATCGCCAATTTGAATCTGCACGTCAGAAGGCGTCTGACGGTGCATCACACCGCGGCGAATCTCGCCTGTCTGCTTTCCGTTTTCATCCAGCATACAGGCAGCACGGTAAGCATAATGGCGGCGGTAACGGTTTCGTGTCATGCAAAGAACAGAAGCATCTGTGCCGGGCGCATTCAGAACATCCAGCGTATCCGCGATCATCTTTTCGAGTGCTTCCGGCGATTTTGCTGAAACGGTCAGAACCTGACGGAAATGCGGCGATTTGCGTTCGGGCATCTGCTCCGGAATATATTCACCGACAATCAGATGCGCATTTGTTCCGCCCAGACCCAGCGAGGTCACACCGGCAACACGTCTTCCGCCTTCCGGAACGATCCAGTCTTCGCTCTCCGAAAGCAGCCGGAACGGCGTATCTTCAATGTTCAGCAGCGGATTGATATGCTCCATGTGAAGGCTTGCAACCAGCTTGCGGTGATTGATGCAAAGCAGCGCCTTCAGGATGCCAGCCGCAGGTGCTGCCGGCAGCAGATGACCGATATTCGTCTTGACAGAACCAACCGGAATCTTCTCCTGATTCTTTCTGCCGGAGAACTGTCTCGAAAGCGCATTGATCTCAATCGGGTCACCAATCACAGTGCCCGTGCCGTGTGCTTCAATGTAGCTGATGTCATCCACAGTTACATCAGCATTTTCATACGCCTTCCGGAGAACATCATATTCTCCGCGCGGATTCGGTGAGGTCACGCTGAGTGCATAACCGTCGTTGTTGATTGCCGTTCCGTGAACGATACCGTAAATCTGACTGTGATTGCGGATTGCATCGCTCTTTTTCTGCATATAGAAGACGACAATGCCCTCACCCATAATAGAGCCGTCTGCATTCTCATCAAAGACCTTTGAAACACCCGACGGCGCGACAATTCCTGCCTGCTTTGCAAGATCATGCATAAATCTTGTTGCAAACATATTCGAGCCGACAATCACTGCACCCTCGATCTCGCCCTGCAAAATCGCGCTGCGCGCAAGATGCACACCTGCCATAAATGCCGAGCAGGCGGTATCCACAGCCATAACCGGCCCGACAAAACCGTACTGATGGGAAATGCGTGCTGCGATCATGTTGTTCATGTTATTGACAAGCGTCCGCTGCGGAAGCTCCGTGCAGCCGTGCTTTCTGACATGATCCTGAATGAGCAGAAGATAGGAATTATAGCAGGTACAGGCATAAACACCGACATTTTCATGCTCTTTTTCATCCTGCAGGATGCCGGCATCTTCCAGTGCTTCGTACGCAGCTTCCATGACCATACGCTGCTGCGGATCCATGAATTTTGCTTCCTCACGGGAGATCTCAAAGAAATCGTAGTCAAAGCTGTCAATATCCGAGAGCATACCGATCGGATCGTTCCACTCTGCTGCACCGGCGAGCTTCTTCCGTTCTTCCGAGGGCGGCGCGACAGAATCTCTGCCGTTCAGCAGATTCTCCCAGAACTGTTCCGGCGTATTCGCATCCGGCAGTCTGAGACCGATACCGGAAATCACGACCTGCTCCTCCTGAATATGCGATTCCGTGCCTGCCGATTCTGTCTGCTCCTGATAGGTACTCAGGTAATCTGTCATTTTTGCAACAGTATTATACTTTGCAAAAACCTCCTGTCCGATATTCATGCCGAATTCGCGGGACATTTCGAGAATCAGCCGGTATGCCTGAATGGAATTGCCGCCCGATTCATAGAAGGTTGCTTCACGGCTGATCTCGGCAGCAGGACGATTCAGAATCTTACTCCAGCAGGCAATTACCCTGCCCTCTGTATCAATTCTTGTTTCCGCAGAGACCTGCACAGCCCCCGCCTTCTGTCTGCGGCTGCACAAAGCAAGGATCGTTTTTTCAATCTCTGCGTAGACACCGCTTTCATACTGCATCTTCAGCTGATAGCGCTTCACCTTTCCGGAACCGGTCTTCGGCAGTGCTTCAACCGGCAGAACCAGCTCCAGTTCCAGATGATAATGCTGCAAAACCGCCTGTCTGACCGCATCTGCAATCTTAGCAAACTGTTCCGGTGCATCCTGATTGACGATAAATACACCCAGTTCCTCCTGATTATTCCGCATGATGCCGGTGACAGCAAGGGTCATCTTCGGAATGCCGGTTGCAGCGCTGATGCATTCTTCAATATCCGTTGCAATGTAATTGACGCCGCGGATGATGACAACATCCTTCTTTCTGCCGACAATAAAGATGTGTCTGTCAACCATATAACCGAGGTCACCTGTGCAAAGCCAGCCGTCGCGCAGCTTTTCTGCCGTACTCTCAGGCTCATTATAATAGCCCTGGAACAGCAGATCTCCCTGCACTTCGATTTCTCCGACCATGCGTTCCGGCAGCGCATTGCGCTCCTCATCTGTGATACGGACACGCAGATCTCTAAGCGGTGTACCGTTGCTCAGATAGCACACTGCATCCGCAGCCGTGTTCTCATCCACCGGAACAGCTCTCTGCTCACGCATCAGGCTGTCACGGGAAATCACATCATGAACCGTACCCTGCCCCGCCAATGTGACAGACACAACAACAGTCGCTTCCGTCATGCCGTATCCGGGACGAATTGCCTCTCTGTCCAGTCCGCACACGCCGTATTTATCCGTCAGGCTGCTGATCGTCTTGCGGGAAATGACCTCTGCACCGGCGAAAATGCCGTGTACACCGGAAAGATTCAGTTCCGGAATCACCGCATCCGGCACACGCTGCGACATCCATTCCATCAGGAAATTATTGGTACAGAACCATGTTCCGCCCAGTGCAGAAACTTTTTTCAGCACCGATGCCGGATCATGCAGAAAAACAGCAGGCTGCGTAAAGCAGCAGGTATTCTCCAGCATCATCGCAACCACCATCGGAACAAAGATGCCGAGGTTATGTGTATGCGGCAGCCAGGATACTGCGGTATCCTCTGCCGGAAGTCCGAAGTGGCTTGCAGTTCCCTCACAGCAGTAAACAATATTGCGGTGCGTCAGCACTGCACCCTGCGGAATGCCGGTTGTTCCGGAAGAAAACTGAATATAAATCGGATCGTCCGATTTCTGAGGCGCAGGTTCTGCTTCCGTATCAGATTTCAGATCTTCAAAAACAAGCAGTTTGAGATCCGGATACGAACCCATGATCTCCTGATAATAGCTTGCATGGGTACGCTGCGTAAGCAGCACCGGCATATCCAGCTTGCCGATCTGTTTCATGAAAATCTCAACTGCCGTCGAATCCACATCCCAGGACTGCGGCTGCTGAATGGAGGAAATGACAATACCGCCGTACATACAAGCCCAGAAGACTGCATGGTAGAATTCCGGTTCTTCCGTCTCCATCACAATTTTGTCGCCCTGCTTGATGCCTGCTTTCCGCAGCGCATCCAGAATTTTCCGCGCACGGGTCTGAACCTCCGGATAGCGATACCGCACCTCAGTTCCGTCCGTTTTCCAGTAGACAAAACCTTTCTCCGGATATTTTCCAGCTAAAGAATCAAGAACATCTGAAACAAGCGGGTAATTCTGGTAGTCATATTTTCTGCTTGGAATTTTGTTATTCATACTTTTTCGATATTCCTTTCTCTGACGAATCATTCTGCTTTCTGTCAGTGTATTGATATGATCTCCGTTGCCGGCACAGGGAACCGGAGGCTGTACCGGCACGGATGATCAATGTAAATCAGACTGTCTGCAATTCTTTCTTCTCTGTCTGACAATATGCCTCCCCGCAAACTGCTTTCACAGCCGCAGAAAGCCGTTCTTTCTCAAAGCCAGACACGGATGTCAGTGTAATGCGAAGATCAGATTCATGGTAGCAGGCAGTCGCGGTCAGTGCAAATACGGAATGATCTGCTGCATCGGAAGACGCTGCACCGGATTCAAACAATTGCAGTTCTTCGTCAGAGATTCTGCCCTGGAAATTGAACATCAGCATATTCAGTTTTCCGTTTTCACCGACAAACGCCTGAAGCGGTTCTGCTGCCGCAGCATACGCTGTATCCTGTCTGCCGAACAGCAGACTGGACACAGATACATTCTGCGCACGCAGATATTGCAGCTTCGATGCAAGCACCTGCTCTGTATCCTGAGACGCACTGTCTGCCGTCAGCGGAACAAGATCGAGGAATTCACCGATACAATCAAAATAATTCTGATCCTGATACTGTCTTCCGTAGTGCAGAATCACCATCGGAACGGCTTCCAGCCCGTAGTATGCTGCAAGGATTTTTCCGGTCAGTGCATACGCCTGATTCCAGACACCGTGATCAGTTTCCTGCATCGGAACTGTGACCACAAGCTCGGAAAGATCACCCCGTTCAGCCTGCACCGCCTTCAGCAGATTCTCGTTCTGCGCAGCAAATGCTGCAATCCGGAGCTGCTCCGATAATTCTTCCGGCGATGTCTGAACCGGTCCTTTTTCAAGCTGCTGCACATAATCGGAATAGCGTGCTTCTTTCTGCGGTTCAACACCGGAACGAAGCGCCCGTTTCAGAATTTCTGCGCTCATACCGTCAAATGCGCTGTGGTGGAATACCCAGATCACCTGAACAGATGCCGCTGTACACTGTACGCAGGCAACCCGCCACGGAAGTTCCTCCGGCTGATACGGTCTCTGCATCATCTGTGTAAACAGCTCCTGCATCAGTGCCTCGCGGGATGCCGCTTCATAGCAGGAAAGATCAATATAAGGAATGCTCTGCTCCAGAACAGTCTGCTGTCCTGCCGTATCCCATTCAAGCCATGTTTCCTCCGGCAGCTTCATCGTGCAGTGCAGAATCTGATTCCGCAGAATCAACGCAGCAATGCGTTTCCGCGTCCGCGCCGCATGGAGATCATCCGGCAGAATGACTGTAAATCCGCTTTGGACAGCACCGGATCTTCTGTGTGCTTTCTGGATTGCTGCCATCGGGAATTCCCGCAGCAGTGCGCCGCCGGTAACAATCTCATTGAGCCATTCAGTCTCATGTGCGATGCGCTTGACAAATGCTTTCTTCTGTGCCGGAGTCAGTATTTCTGTTCCTGCATCAGAATCTGCCGCATCTGCTTCTTCTCCGCCGCAAAGTGCGCTCAGCGCCAAAGCTGTCGGGTGGTGCATAACATCATTCACCATCAGTTCAATGCCGGCATTCTTCAGGCGCTGCACCAGAAGGATTGCCTTCATAGAGTGACCGCCGTTTGCAAGGAAATCATCATCAGCGCGAAGATCCGGACGACCCAGCACCTCCTGCATTTCCTTCAGAATGACGGCTGTGGTATGGGAAATTGCCGCCGGAGCCGGCTCAGACTGCGCCGTCTGTGCGGTATCTTTGTATGTCATCAGCTTCTTTCTGTCAATCTTGTTGTTCAGTGTCATCGGCATTTCTGCAAGCTGAATCAGCTTCGACGGAACCATGTAATCCGGCAGGAACTGATGCAGTTCTTTGCGGATGTCATTTGCAGTCATGTTGGCAGCGTCTTCGGATGTATAATATGCCGCCAGATACGGGCTGCCTGTATTGTCAGTCAGACAAAGCACGGCTGCCTCCAGCACGCCGGTAACTGCCATCAGCTTCCGCTCAATCTCACCCAGCTCAATGCGGTAGCCGCGGAGCTTGATCTGCGTGTCAATTCTGCCCTTATAGATAATATTGCCGTCGCTGAGCATCATTGCGTTGTCACCGGTGCGGTAGACCCGTTCTTCCGGTCTTTCCTTCAACTGAATAAACTTCTCAGCCGTCACAGCCGGATTGTTCAGATACTGCTTTGCAAGACCGATACCGCCGACGCACAATTCGCCGGTCATATAAGGCGGCAGAACATTTCCGCAGCGGTCCGTGATGTAAACCGTAGAATTGGAAACCGGTACGCCAATCGGAACGATCTGCATGGAATCATCCAGCTCATTCACTTCATAGTATGTCGAGATCACAGTCGATTCTGTCGGGCCGTAACCATTCACAAGCACACCGGGTCCGAGTACGGACAATGCCTTGCGTACGTGCGGATAGGAGATTGCTTCTCCTCCGATCACGATTCTGCGGAGACCCTTCAGGCAGTTGACATCATAATCCACGAGGATGCTGAATACTGCCGTTACCAGCACCGCCTGCGTAATCCGCTGTTTCCGGATCAGGTCTGCAAATTCCGAAACCTCCAGCACAGTTTCACGCGGCACAAGCACAAGTGCTGCGCCGTTCAGCAAGGCACTGAAAATGCTCATCACCGAGGCATCGAACGTATAATTGGACATTTGCAGCATTCTGTCCGTATGCTCTGCGTGATAATAATTGGTATTCAGAATCGTGCGGGTCAGGCTGTTGCAGCAAATGACAACGCCCTTCGGGTTTCCGGTCGAACCGGATGTATAAATGACGTAGGCTTCCAGCGAACCGTTCAGCCCCTCCGGAAGTACAAAGCGGGATTCGCGGTTTGCAGCTTCCCTGACAGCATCTTCCGAAATGAGAAGCGTCTTCGTCTGTGCCGGAACAAGAGAAGCGTGCGGCTGCGTTGTAATAACTGCTGCTGCCTTGCTGTTCTCCACCATATAGGCAATGCGGTCTTCCGGATAGGCACAGTCAATCGGCATATAAGCAGCACCGCATTTCAGAACACCGAAAATGGCTGCAATCTGGCTGACGCCTTCCTTCAGAAGCAGCCCGACTCTGTCTCCGACCTTTACACCTGCATCCTGAAGCTGTTCCGCGATCATACCTGCCATACGATCCAGTTCTGTATATGTATAGGTGGTATCCTTCCAGACCACAGCAGGCTCATCGCCGTATTTTCTGACGCACTCTGCAAAGATTTCCGCTGTACTCAGCTCTGCGGGAATGTCCGTTGCCGTCTGATTCAGCAGATCAAGCTGCGCCCAGTCAGTTTTTGTCATGAGCGAATAATCGTTCAGCCGGATATTGTCCGCGCAGATCAGCTGACGGATCGTCTGCATAAAGCGCTCCCCAAACAGTTCTGCGGTTTTGTCAAGGAACAGATCTGTCCGGTATTCGATATTTACCTGATAGCTTCCGTTGTTCTCCACGATAATCAGCGTGAAGTCATACTTTGTCAGGATCTCATCGGAATTGCAGGGTTCAACCTTCAGACCGTCAATCTCAAAGTCTTCTGTGCCGACACTGACATAATTGAGCATAAAGTCAAACAGCGGATTGCTGCCTGTCGCATTCAGACCAAGCTCATCAATCAGTTGTTCAAACTGGCAGTCCTGGGCTTCCAGAGCGGAAAGCAGCTTTCCTCTGACATTCTGGACAAATTCCTCTGCCGTCAGTTTTTCATCAATATTTGCACGGATCGGCATTGTATTGACAAACATACCGATGACATCATTCAGCTCTGCACTGCGTCTGCCGGAAAATGCCGTACCGAAAATAAAGTCTTTCTTCTCGGTATATTTCCAGAGCATCAGCTCCAGTGCTGCTGCTGCGAGTGCATAGCCGGTCAGATGCTTCTGTGCCAGCCAGCGGTTCATCTCATCGCACAGCTCCGGTGCAAATGTAAATCTGCAAATTCTGCCCTTGCTGGATTCCTGATCAGTCTTGCGGAAATCAGTCGGGAAGTCGAGCATCGGAATATCACCGGAAAGCTCCTTCTTCCAGTATTCCTTCTGTTTTGCGAGTTTTCCGCTTTCAATCAGTTCATTCTGCCATGCGGCAAAATCGACATAGCGCAGATGCTTTTCAGGCAGCATCTGACCCTCATACAGCATTGTAAATTCCCGCATCAGCACAGCCATAGAGCTTTGGTCAGCAATGATGTGGTGCATATCAATCACCATATAATGTGTCTGATCGCTGACACTGACAGTATGTACGCGCATCAGCGGCGCTTTGGAAAGATCAAACGGACGGACTGCACGGTCAAGTGCTGTTTGCAGTTCTTCGGGGCTTACAGTTTCAAGCGTAAGAACCGAGGGGACCTGCGGATGAATCCGCTGCACAATTTCATCACCGGCAATTTCAAAGGATGTCCGGAACGATTCGTGCCGCGCAACCAGCGTATCCAGAACACTGCGCAGTTTTTCGGTATCAAGCGCACCTGTGATTTTGTAAACCGCCGCAAGATTATAGTTTGTGCTGTCACCAAGCATCTGCTGCACTGTATACATTCTCTTCTGCGCATAAGATGTCTGATAGACAGGCTGATCCGGCAGCATCGGAATTTCTGTATCAGCAGCATTTGCATCGGGATGATCCGTATGTGAAAGAATCTGTCCGAGAATTTTGCCGTAAGCAGAAGCTTCCATCAGTTCCGATACCGGAAGATCGACACGAAGCCGCTTGTGAATCAGAGATGCCATCGTCACTGCATGGAAGGATTCTCCACCAAGTGCAAAGAAATCATCTGTATCCTGCTGCGGTGCAGTTCCAAGCACATCTTTCCAGATCTTTGCAAATTCTGCTGTGTAATCAATCGTTTCCGGCTGTGCGGGTTCAGCAGCATCCGCCTGTGCAAAACCGACCGGTTCTGCCCACGAGACATCGCTGTCAAACGCAATGCGGTCAAACTGATAGCCCGGAAGCGATACGCGGAAGCGTTCTGCATTGCCGTGCAGCAGCTTCCAGTTCACTGTTCCGCCGCTGACCCAGATTCCGGCAAGCATTCTGTAAAGTGCCCGTGCATCGGCTGCCTCAAACACAAGCGAGGATTCATTTGCAGCCGCATCTGTATTCTGTTCTGCCGTCCATTCCGGAGCCGGTTCAGTCTGTCCTGACAGAATCCGCTTGACAGCATCCGCCGGTGTCACAGTTCCGGCAAAGGTCTCTGCGCAAAGCTTTGCATCGCCCGCCGCTTCCGTCCGTGCCGGTGCGCAGGTCAGGCGTGCGACCGTTTTCATAGCGGCATAGCCTGCGGTCAGACTGCAAAGACGCCGGATCACCGGATCCTCTGCATCGCCGGTGCGAAGTGCTTCCCTGACGGCGTGCGATTCCTGATAACGCAGTTCACGCAGAATTTCGTCTGCATATCCGGTATAAAGCTGACCGATTCCGTCATGTCTGCCATAAAGGTCGGTTTTGAAGTTCAGGCCGGTTTCCGGAATCATCCAGCAGGATTCGCGCTCTTTTTCTGCGCAGCAGCCGGAAACGGAAGCGGTCTTCTCACCGCCGCAGTAAATATAAGCCTGACGGTGTTCAAATTCTGCACGTCCTGTTTGCAGGGTAAATGCAGCATCAGAGAGATTCACTTCCGGATGAGCGCCCAGATATGCGCATACAGATTCTGCTGTATTGGCAAGCGCCGACTCCGTTTTTGCAGAAATGACAATCAAATTCACATCATCCGGTGCTGTACGGCGTGCTTCCTGCGGCGCTTCCTCAAGGATGACGTGCGCATTCGTTCCGCCGATACCAAATGCACTGACGGATGCGTGTGCCGTCTTTGCAGTAATCGGTCTGCATTCAGTTGTAATGTAGAACGGGCTGTTTTCCAGATCAATTTCATGATTCACAGCATGGAAATTGACCATCGGCGGGATGGTTTTGTGACGAAGCACCTGAACCGCCTTGATAAAGCCGGCAGCACCCGCAGCCGCATCCAGATGACCGATATTTGCCTTGACAGCACCCAGCGCACAGGTCTGCCGTGCGTCGGTATGCCATGCACGTTCCAGCGCTGCAATCTCAATCGGGTCTCCGAGTGCAGTACCTGTTCCGTGCGTCTCCGCATACTGAATATCTTCCGGACGGACGCCGGATTTCTTCAGTGCCTTCCGGATGACATCAATCTCGCCGGTAATACTCGGCGCGGTATAGCCAATCTTGTCACTGCCGTCATTGTTGATCGCAGAGCCTTTGATGACTGCATAAATATGATCGCGGTCACGCTGTGCTGCACTGAGTTTCTTCAGCACCACAACCGCACAGCCATTGCCCGGAACTGTACCGGAAGAATCATCGGAGAACGGTCTGCAATGACCGTCTTTGGAATAGATCATGCCCTGATGCCAGAGATAGCCCTCTTTCCGCGGATAGGTAACGGATACACCGCCCGCGACTGCAATATCGCTTTCACCGCTCTGCAGCGAGCTGACCGCCTGATGAATGGCAACCAGCGAAGTCGAGCAGGCAGTCTGGACATTCATGCTCGGACCTTTCAGATTCAGTTTATAAGAAATTTTGGTCGTCAGGAAGTCTTTGTCGTTGATCGTCATGACCTCAAACGCATCGAGTGCATTTTCGCGGTTGGAGATAAACTTTGTCATCCACGCCATATTAGAACTGCTGCCTGCAAACAAGCCGATTCTGCCGTCATAACGGGTGGGGTCGCAGCCGGCATCTTCCAGCGCATTCCAGACGCAAGTATGCAGGATTCGCATTTGCGGATCCATCAGATTTGCTTCTTTCGGCATATAGCGGAAGAAATCAGCATCGAAGTATTCCACATCAGAAAGGCTGCCCTTGGCATTGACATAGTCCTTGTCGTTGTATTCCTCCGGACGAATGCCTGCCTGCTGCAATTCCTCCTCCGTAAATCCTGCAATGGATTCTTTACCGTCACGAATATTCTCCCAGAACTGTTCCGGCGAATCTGCACCGGGGAAGCGGCCAAACATACCGATCACGGCAATATCCGTATCACCTTCAGAGATCTCCTCCGTTACAGTTTCCTGCCAGTCTGCATCATCCTCTGCAACTGCCGCCGCAAGAGATTCAACCGTCGGATATTCAAACAGCGTCATCAGCGAAACATTCCGTCCAAGCAGATCATTGAGACGGTTATTCACCAGCATCAGGCTATAGGAATTGCCGCCGATGTCAAAGAAGTTATCTTTGACAGAAATGCTGTCACGGCTGAGAACCTGCTTCCAGATGCTGAGAATTTCAGCTTCCAGTCTGGTCTTTGCATTTCCGGTCTGCTTTCTGCTGCCGGTATCGGTCTTCACGCCGGTTTCCGGCAGTACAAGTGCCTTCCGGTCAACCTTTCCGTTCCGGAGAACCGGCATATCACGCAGCGGCACAAGCACACTCGGAATCATATACGCCGGCAGCTTCTGTCTGAGCGTTTCGAGAACAGCCTGCTGCATCGCAGGAACATCTGCCGCGGGATCACTGAGACTGAAGAACAGCGCAAGCTGCGTATTTCCGTTCTCCGCAGAGAACGTCTTTGCCGCTGCATACGCGACACCCTGAAGGGAAACGGCGGTCTTTTCAATTTCGCCAAGTTCCACACGATAGCCCCGGATCTTGACCTGCTGATCCATACGGCCGGCAAGCTCTGCTTCACCGTTTGCAAGCAGTCTGGCACGGTCACCCGTTCTGTAAACCGGAACTTCATGTGCATCGTCAATCCGCACCTGAATGAAACGTTTTTCGTTCTCATCCGGTCTGTTCAGATAGCCCTTGCTGACACCTGCTCCGGAGATGCACAGTTCACCGTAAACACCAACCGGCAGCAGCATACCGGATTCATCTGTAACAAGAAGCTGTGCATTCGCAACAGCGCTGCCGATATTGACATAATCCGAATCGGTCAGTTCCTTGACCGTTGCCGTCACAGTTGTCTCCGTCGGGCCGTACATATTGAACAGCCGTGCAGGTGTCGCCGCGCGGAGATCATGCATCAGAGAAAGCGGATACATCTCACCGCCGCCGACAATGACACGAAGCTGCGGCAGCACCGCACGGAAATCGGTATTGTCAGTCATTGCGCGCAGTCTGGAGACCGGCGCCTGCAAATAGTTGACCTGATGTGCAAGCATCTTTCTGCTCAGCAGCACAGAATCCAGTTGTTCTTCTGTACTTGCCATATACACAGAACCGCCGCTGCACAGCGGGATCAGTGTCTCAAAGACGAAAATATCAAAAGAAGGCGATGCAATGCAGGCAATTCTGTCTGAAGGCTCAGCAAACAGCTTGCGTGCCTGATGGTCGCGGATCAGATTCACAACATTGGAATGCTTCACCATGACGCCCTTCGGCTGACCGGTCGAACCGGATGTGAAAATCATGTATGCTGTGTGACCGGGCTGGCTGATGAACGGAACTGCATCTGTGCAAGACTGCTTCTGCATCGCAGAAACAGACCATGTACGGCACAGTGCCGATGCCTGCTCCACATACGGCTCAGAAGCCAGAATGCCGCACATTTCACACTGGCTGACCATGTACGAAATGCGCTCAGCCGGATAGGTGACATCCAGCGGAATATACGTGCCGCCGGCTTTCAGGACACCCAGAATGGCAAGCACAAGCTCCGCATTCCGCTCTGCCATGATGCCGATGCAGCTTTCTGCTGCCGCACCCTCCGCACGCAGCGCGTGTGCAATCCGGTTGGATTCGCGGTCAATTTCTGCATAGGTATACTGTGTTCCGTCCGGTGCAATCAACGCAATTTCATCCGGAATCCGTGCAGCCGTCTGTGCGAACAGTTCCTGAATGCAGCTTGCTTCCGGCGCAGCCGTGTTCCGGAACTGATGCAGAATGATTTCCAGATCCTTTGCACAGATCATCGGAATCTCTGCAATTCTGCACTCAGTATGTTCAGCCGCATACCGGAGAATCTGCTTAAAGTGCATTGCCATGCGCTCAACGGTTTCCTTCTCAAACAGATCGGTTGCAAAGTCCATGCAGCCGCTGAGATTCTTTTCCGGATCTTCAAAGAATGTGAGAATGAGATCCGTAGAGACAGCATTGCTGTCAATCTCACGGGATCTGAATTTCAGTCCGTTGACTTCCAGATCGTAGAGCGTCATATTATGGTAGTCGAACGAAACATCGAACAGGGCATTCCGGTTCAGCTTCCGCTGAATATGGAGACGCTCCGTCAGCGTATTGAACTGATAATCCTGATTCTGAAGTGCCAGCAGCACATTCTCCTTGACTTCACGCAGGAAATCCGAGAAATATTTGCTGCCGGAAGGATAATTGCGCAGTGCCAGCATATTGACAAACATACCGATCATTTCGCGCGTATCATCCATTGTTCTGCCGGATACAGGCGAACCGACAATGATGTCATCCTGTGCGGAATAGCGCGCAAGCAGCACATACCAGACGGTGAGCAGAACAATGAAGTTCGTTGCACCGAACTGCTTTCCGAGCTGCAAAACAGCCGCCTTTTCCTCCTCCGTCAGATCAAATTTGAATCGGCCACCCGATACAGAGGAAATCTCCTTGCGCGGGTGATCGGTCGGAAGCTCCAGAACAGGGAGTTCACCCTGAAGCTGACTGAGCCAGTACTGTTCCTGCTGCTGCATCCGTTCGGAATCCTGCTCTGCATTCTGCCAGTAGGCGTAATCCTTGTATTGCAGACGCAGCGGTTCCATATCCTCAAAATAGAGCGTATTGAAATCGCGTGTCAGAATCTCAACTGCTGTACCGTCTGCGATGATATGGTGAATGTCAAAGAACAGCATCTGCTGGCCGTTTCCAATGTCTGCCAGTTCCATCCGGAACAGCGGACCGGTCTCCAGACAAAACGGCTTCACAAACTCCGCCGCTGCCTGCTGGAATGCAGCTTCGGTATCAAGATTTTTCACAGTGAAGGTTACAGGAAGCTCCTCCGGCACATCGCGGATGACCTGAACAATCTCGCTGCCGCGCATCTCAAACACAGAGCGAAGCAGCTCATGCCGCTGCATCAGTTTACGAACGGCTGCACGCACGCGGTCCGGTTCGAGCATACCCGTAATCATCGTTGCAGACGGAAGATTGTATGCAAGTGCTTCCCGGTTCATCAGGTACATGGTGTACATTCTGCGCTGTGCCGACGAAAGCGGATAGCAGTCCTGCTCCGGCGCAGGTTCCAGCCGCATTTCAGCTCCTGCATCTGTTTTATGATGCTCCAGCAGATATTCTGCGAGCTTGCGCGGTGTTGCATTGGAGAAAATATCATTGACCTCGATCTGCACGCCGAGTACATTCTTCAGCGCTGCTGCCATACTGACAGCCTTCAGGGAATCGCCGCCCACAGCGAAGAAATCCGCATCCATGTCAAGGTCGGTAAAGCCAAAGACTTCTGTATAGGCATAGGTCACATAATGCTCAGCCGTCTCCATATCCGTAATGACGGCATACTGCTGCTTCTTTTCATCCTTTCTGCCGGATCCGGTCAGTTCTTCCGCCGCATCCTGTGCAGAAACTGCAACGCGGATCGGATAGGAAATCGGATCGAATACATACGTCGGCAGCGAAACACGGCAGCCGCGGAGACCGAAATTCGGAATGTCGGCGGAGATTGCGCCCGCAGATTCCAGCATACCAATCGCCTCATACAAGCAGGCAATATCGGAAATGCTCTCCTTGATATGGCGCACAGTATTGACGAAGGACCAGCCTTTTTTCTCGCTGCTGTGCTGTGCAGCAAAGGTTGTCAGCGTTCTGCCCGGACCAATCTCAACGGCAATGCCGTCCGGCTGTGCAAACATCTGCTCCAGATCCTGCTCAAACAGAACACAGTTCATAATATGATCCGCCCAGTACTGCGGCTGCAAAATCCGTTCATCAGCCGGTTCACCCGTCACATTGGAAATGATCGGATATTTCGGCGCATGGAAGGAGACCGTCTCCAGCAGCGCACGGAACTGATCGGCTGCCTCCTGCATCATACCGGTATGGAAGGCATGGGATGTCCGCAGCACCGTGTTTGCGATGCCTTTTTCCTTCAGAACATCACTGAATGCCGCAATGTCAGCATCACAGCCGCCGACAACGCATCTTGCAGTGGTATTGCGCAGGCAAAGCCAGAGCGTATCCGGCAGAAGCGGCAGAATATTATCTGCATCCGTCATGACCGCAAGCATAGAGCCGGGCTTCTGACTCTGCATCAGTTTTCCGCGCGCTACAACGATCCTGACCGCATCTTCCAGAGACCAGACTCCTGCCACTGCGGCAGCCGTCACCTCACCGATGCTGTGACCCAGCAGTTGTGCCGGCTGAATATGCAGACGCAGCAATACCTGTGCAACCGCATATTCGGTCAGGAACAGTGCAAACTGCGTATACTTTGTCTGATTGATCCGTTCAGGCTGTGCTGTTCCGTAAAGGACATCAAAATATTCTTCGCGTTCCGCTTCAGACAGACAGTTCAGAATACGGTCAGCCTCCTCACGGAATACTCTGCAAACGAATTCATCGCTGTTGCCGAAATACAGGTCTTCACACATTCCCTGATACTGGCTTCCCTGACCGGAGAACATAAAGGTAACGTGCTTCTCATTCTCGCTGAGTGCGGTCAGCGGTTTCGATTCAAGCCGTTTGAGGAGTGCTTCCACGGCTTCCGGTGAACGCATTTCCTCGTTCAGTGCGGCAAATCTCCGGTATGCAAATGTTCTTCTGCCGAAACGCAGCGTAAAGGCAGCATCTGCGAGCGAAATCTGCGGATTTTCCGCCAGCTCATGCAGAACCTTCCGCATTGTATTTTGCAGGGCTGTTTCCGTCTTGGCAGAAAACGGAAGAATATGATAAAGCGAATCATCCGGTGTCTGCGCTCTCGCAGGCGCTTCTTCCAGAACAAAATGTGCATTCGTGCCGCCGACGCCGAACGAATTGATACCGGCTCTCAGCGGAATCTCCGGATGATCTGCACTCCGCTTCCAGACTTCACCGGTATTTTTGACAATAAACGGTGTCTGCTCAAAATTCGCCTTGGGGTTCGGCGTATCATAATTGACCGTCGCGGGCAGATACTTCTGATCCAGGCACAGGCTGACTTTGGACAGACCGACTGCACCGGCAGCCGTATCCGTATGGCCGATATTGCCTTTCAGAGAGCCAAGCACACAAAATTGCTTTTTCTGCGAAGCAAATGCGCGTGTCAGTGAACTGACTTCAATCGGGTCGCCAAGCAGTGTACCGGTTCCGTGCGCCTCCACATAGCGGACAGTCTGCGGGGAAATGCCCGCATTCTGATATGCCGCACGGATGACCTCAAGCTGACCGTTCTCACTCGGTGCAGTATAGCTGATCTTGTTGCTGCCGTCGTTATTCAGCGCAGAGCCTTTGATCACGGCATAAATATGATCTCCGGCACGGACTGCATCATCCAGACGGCGCATTGCCAGCAGCGCCATGCCGTTTGAGAATACTGTACCTGCCGCCTTTGCATCAAACGGACGGCAGTGTCCGTCCGGCGAGAACATCATGCCGGTTTCGTACAGATAGCCGCCTTCATTCGGCGTTTCAACCGTCACACCGCCTGCAATCGCCATTTCGCACTCATGTGCCTGGAGAGAACGGCACGCCAGATGGACTGTCACCAGCGATGTGGAACAGCCTGTCAGTGCGGTCATTGCCGGACCTTTGAAATCAAATTTATAGGCGAGTCTGGTAGCGAGGAAGTGATTGGTACTCATGGTATACGCCTGATAGGTATCGCTGTAGCTCTGATTGCGGAACAGCGCATGACGGTACCAGGTGAAATCATCCGAGCCGCCGAGGAACATACCGATTCTGCCGTCAAAGGTTTCCGGCACATATCCTGCATCCTCCAGAACCTTCCATGTACCCTTATACAGCAGACGCAGAGAGGGAGAGGTCAGTTCCGTTTCCTTCGGAGAAATCTCAAAGAAGACCGAATCGAACTCCTCCAGATCTTCCACTCTGCCCTTTGCCTTCACATAATTTCTGGCGTTGATCAGCTCCTCACTGATTCCGAGTTCGCGCAGTTCATCATCACTATAGAAATGGATTGTCTCTCTGCCGTTTTTCAGCACATTCCAGAATGCCTTTACATCCGTTGCGCCCGGCACATCAACTGCAATACCAACGATTGCAATGTCCGAATTATCGGATCTGTTTGCACCGCGCTTGCTGTAATTCTGCGGCTTCGATTTCTCATTCTCTCTGTTGCCGGAGAGATACTCCGCCAGTTTTTTCACAGTCGGATACTGAATCAGCGCATTGATGGAAATTGACGGATCCAGTTTTTCTTTCAGAATATTGTGGACACGGATCAGGGAGAAAGAATGACCGCCGATCTCAAAGAAGCTGTCATTCATGCCGAAATCATCTGTTCCGAGTACCTCCTGCCATGCCTTCGCAATGATCTCCGCAGCAGCGCCGGAAGGTTTCTCCGCTTTCTGCCGCGATGCGGAAGGCAGCGGCTTTGCAAGCAATGCCTTGCGGTCTGCTTTTCCGCTGTTATTCAGCGGCATCTCTTCACAATAGATAAAGAAGGACGGAATCATATAAGCCGGAACCTGTTCCGTCAGATATGTACGCAGTTCCGCAGCAGAAAGCTGCTCTGTACCTGTATAATAGGCGCAGATGCAGTCCATTCCGCCGTGATCCTTCCGGACAACGGCTGCTGCCTGAACAATCTGCGGATGTCTGCCCAGTGCAGTCTCAATCTCACCCAGTTCAATGCGCACGCCGCCAATCTTCACCTGAGAATCCATTCTGCCCAGGAATTCGAGATTGCCGTCCGGTGTTCTCCGTGCGAGGTCGCCTGTGCGGTACATTCTGCTGAAAACAGCATCGTCCTGATCTGCACAATAGAAGGGATTTGCAATAAATCTGTCAGCCGTCAGTTCCGGACGGTTCAGGTATCCTCTTGCAACACCTGCACCGCTGATGCACAGTTCTCCCGGCACACCGACCGGGCAAAGCTTGCCTGCGCGGTCAACCACATAGCAGCGGTACGCATTCAGCGGCGCACCGATATACGGGTCTGCATCTGCGGACTGAATGCGCAGCGGCTGATGGGTTGCCCACATGGTTGCTTCCGTCGGTCCGTACATATTTTCTGCATTTGCGCGCAGTCCGAGTGCAAAGAATTTCTGCATCACATCCTGCGTGACGGCTTCTCCGCCGAGGAAGACCCACTTCAGGGAATCCAGTTTCTTCAGCGCATCCGCATCATGTTCCACTGCCTCCAGGAACAGACGGAACATCGACGGAACAAAATTGATATGTGTGACATGGTGTCTGAATACCGCCTCAACAATCGCCTCCGGCTTTTTCTCGCCGTCATGCTCCAGCAGGCAAAGCACACCGTTTCCGACAATCCACCCATAGAATTCCGTTCCGAAAATATCGAATGTATAGACCGTTTTCAAGAGGTAGACATCCTGTTCCGCAAACGGAAAACGTCTTTCCAGATCCAACGCTGTATTGATCACATTCTGATTGGTAATCATGACGCCCTTCGGCGTTCCGGTCGAACCGGATGTGTATTCGACATAGGCGAGATCTTCCGGATGTCTCTGAATCTCCGGATTTCCTGCATTGCCCGCAAAGCATCCGGGATCATCTGCAAAGATGACAGGTGCATCCGCAATTGCCTCCGACATCATTTCCCTGTTGGTAATGACAGCAGCAACAGAAGCATCCTTCATGATGAATGCCTTTCTGTCTTCCGGATAATGCATATCAATCGGCACATAGCCGCAGCCCGCTTTCAGAACACCCAGCAGCGCTGCAATCAGCGAAAACGAACGCTCAAGCTGAACGCCAATCAGAAGATTCTCGCCGTGCGTGACCGCCAGCAGCTTTTCTGCAATCTGGTTTGCAGCATCATTCACTTCCGCATTGGAATAGGTGCGGCTGTCCGTAATCAGTGCAGGAGCATCCGGCTTTGCCTGCACCTTCTCCTCGAAGACATCCGCAATATTGCGCGGCACATAAGGGAAATAATCCGATTTGTTCCAGTCATAAAGCAAAGCCTGCTTTTCGCCTTCGGTATACCACTCCAGATCCACAAGCGGCACATCCGGATTTGCAGTTGCCTCCTCCAGCAGCCGGATGAAGTGTTCACCCAGTCCGCGAATTGTTTCATCAGAGAAGCACTGCGGCTTATACTGGAATTTCACGCAGGAATCAGCACCGACTTTTTGCAGAATGACCATCATTTTGCCGGGGAAAGTCACTTCATCCGTCTCATAGAGTCCGTCAATATCCTCCGTGAAGCCGTCAAACGAATCACTGATAAAAGTAATATCAAACAGAGAGCCTTGAATCATCTGATCAGCAGGCAGAACATCCCGCGCGATCAGATTATTCGGGTAGCCGATATTCTTGTATGCATTTCTCACATTATCAGCGGATTTCTGCATCAGATCCTGAAAGCAGGCACGCCCGTCAAGCTGAAAACGCAGCGGCAGCGTGTAGATAAAGCAGCCGATTGCCTCATCCTGTGCAATGCCCGGCCGATAGGAGAAAGACGAGGAAACAACCACATCGTCTGAATTGGCGTAACGTCCCATCAGCAGACCGAATGCGCCCAGAACAGCCATAAAGGGAGACATATCATTCTCTTTTGCAAGATCCTCGATACGCTTGTACAGTTCCGGACGCAGTGCAAACCGCTGTTCCGCACCGATGCCCGTCTCAGGCTCATTGACAATGCGCTCAGGAATCAGGGAAAGCGGCTCTGCACCCTTCATGGTCTCCAGCCAGTATTCACGCTTGCGGTCATATTTTCCTGTGAGGAGCTTTTTATTTTCCTTCTCCATAAACTGCCGGTAGCCGGTATTGATGTCCAGAGAAAACGGCTTTGCATCCCGCAGGTTATGGTAATAATCAAGCAGCTTCCGCACAAAAAGATCTGTGGAAAGACCGTCTGAGATCAGATGATGCATGACAACAACCAGAACGCTTTTGTTAGTTGTTTTAATCAAATCAACATGATAAAGAGGCAATGCTCCGAGATCAAATTCTCTGAACATTGCCTCTTTTACTTTTTGATTCAATTCTGTCTCATTTTTCGCCTCAAGCGCAGCAAAAGCAACCGGAGTCTCCTCACAGATCTCCAGCTCCGGCCGATTATCGCGCACAGCAATACGGCTTCTGAGCGCTTCCTGCTCAGAAACCAGCAATGCCAAGGCTTGTTTTAAGACAGCAGCATCCAGATTCCGGACAGCAAGTGCCGCCGAAATATTGTATGCCAGACTTCCTCCTGCCAAACACTCAAAATAGATACTTTTCTGGACTTCATTCAGTTCTGTAAACATTCAGATAAATAACCTCCTACATCTTTTGGTACAATGATTGACAATCTATTGTTAAAATATACACTAATAGCAGACTCAGACAGATCATCTGACTCTGTTATGGATGTATGAACGGCAACTGGTATTCAGATCGTGCTGAAACAGAATAGTGAGATAATAATATTTGCAGAAACAGAGTGTTCGTGATATTCAATTGTAATGCGGGCAGGAATCCTGCCCCTTCCGGTCAGGCGGAAGAAAGCCCATCACACGGATACGCGCTGAAAATAAGGGAACGACATCCCCTATTGTCATGATATGGATGACAGTATCGTCATAAGGCGACAATTAAATCATACTTTAATATTATACACAAATCGTACAGTCCTGTCAACAGGAATTTACAAAAAAACAGATTCCGCAGTTATTTTTGGCTGTTTTATACATCAAATGGCAATCATTCGTTGGCAAAACGCACATGAATGTTCATTAAAATGACACTAACGTCAAAAATACTGCAACGCAGAGTACTCCAAACGGTCATGTCAAAAAATTTTTTGTGAAATTTTCAAAACCCCCTTGACATCTTCCTATTTTTGTGATATTATCATAATAGAAATAACACAAGGACAGACCGCAGCGGTCTCCCGCGTGTTATCCAAACAACTTACTGTCAGACATCTGTCTGAGAAAGGATGATTCCCATGAAACTCGAACCAATCGTCATTTCCCTGCTGGACACCGACCTCTACAAATTCAATATGGATCAGGTCATTTTCCACAAGCACACAGATCTCTGTGGTCAGTATTTCTTCAAGTGCCGCACCAAAAACGCCGTATTTACGCCCGAAATGGTGCAGGAGATCAACGAGCAGATTGACCGCCTCTGCACGCTGCGCTTCCGGAAAGAGGAGCTGGATTATCTCCGTTCGATCCGCTTCATCAAGGATGATTATGTCGAATTTCTGCGGCTGTGGCACCCGATCCGCGATTATGTGACCGCAAAACTCGATGAAAACGGCGAACTGTTCATCGAGGTCAACGGCCCGCTGTTCTCCGCGATGCAGTTTGAGATCTACCTGCTGGAGATTGTCAACGAGGTCTATTTCCGGATGCAGTATGATTACGAAACCCTGCGCAAATCCGCTGAGGAGCGCCTTGATACCAAAATCCGCGCCATGAATGACGGCACGTACACCTTCAAGTTTGCAGAGTTCGGCTGCCGCAGACGTCTTTCCCGCGAATGGGAGGATGTTGTCGTGAGACGCTTTGTGCAGGAAACCAAAAACTGCGTCGGCACATCGAATGTCTATCTCGCAATGAAGTACAATGTCACGCCGATCGGCACGTATGCACACGAGTTTGTGCAGATGTATCAGGGCATTGATTCTATCCCGCTTGCCTATACCAATCACTATGCCATGAAAGACTGGTATGACGAATATCAGGGCGATAACGGCACGGCACTTACGGATACGGTCACGACGGATCTGTTCCTGCTTGATTTCAACCGCTCTATGGTCAATAATTACACCGGCGTCCGCCACGACAGCGGCGACCCCTATGCATGGGGCGAGAAGATGATCGCGCACTACAAAAAATACGGTGTTGACCCCAAAACCAAACTCCTGCTGTTCAGCGACAGCCTCGATTTTGACCGCGCACAGAAACTCTATGATTATTTCTGCGACAAGACCAAGGTGTCGTTCGGCATCGGAACATTCTGCTCGAATGATACGCTGGAAAAGGCACTGAATATCGTCATCAAGCTGCAATACGTCAACGGCAGACCCGTTGCAAAGCTTTCGGATGATGCAGGCAAGGCGATGTGCCGCGACGAAGAATACCTGGAGTACCTCAAGCGTTCGGTCGCATTCCGCATTGAGCGCGAGACGAAATAATAATCTGCAAACCGGAGCAGCGTGAGCAACCGCGCTGCTCTTTTTGTATATTGACAAACGTTCGCCGGAATGATACAATTAAAGAGTAACATTTTCTGACGGACGAATGATACAGCGCAAAGGAGTCAACCAAATGAAACAGAATCAGCCCCCGGAAGCAGAACAAGCATCCAGACGAATCGGCAAAGGCGGCATCGCAGCAATCATCGCATTCTCCCTCATACTGATTGCCGTACTGTGCATCTGTATTACGCATAAACACAGGAATTCTGCGGCAAACAGCCAGTGCGGTATGGCTCTGATGGATGCCATGCCGACCGGCATTGTTGTCAGCATTACGAATTCCGCAGTAGGCGGCAATCCTGCATACAGTGCACAGTATCTTGTGATGCAGAACGGAGAAAAGGCCGCAGATGTCACGCTCTCGCCCGTTTACAATTCCCTCAGCTTTGATTTCAGCCGCGCCATTCCGGAAGGTGTCTCGGAACTGCATCTCTGCTATCCGAAGCTTCCGGCAGGGCGTTATACACTGGTCAATCTCGCAGAAGACGGCAGGACAGAAGGCGTACTCGGACATCTGGATTTTCAGATTTCCTCTGCATACGATGATATGGTCTTTGTACCGGATTATCAGAGAGGGGCTTGCACCTTTGAACAAATCCAGTCGGAATTGCAGGCGCTGGGTGTCAATGTGGAACAGGCATTTGCAATCAGCGATGATCCTGCGGTCAGGAAAGGCGATGTGCTGGGCATTACCGTCGCGCCGTATCATACAGAGGCCGCAGACGGCTATACGCACGCATATTATCATTTTGACGGCAGCGGTTATTGGATCAACAAGGGCGATACGGTTACAGTTCACGTTCAAAATGTTTCCGGCACTGATCCCGCCGATTGATGCCGCCCTCCCATACAGAAGACCATCAGCCGCTGATATGCAGACTCATATCAGCGGCTCAGGCTGTCGAAAAAGGTATCGCTGCGCGATGATTATAATGGGGCGCT
>DGVV01000060.1 GCA_002395085.1 Ruminococcus sp. UBA4275
ATATAAATCCGTCGGAGACACTTTAGCCACAGACTGAAAAGAGTCTCCTTATTGTGAAGGGAGACTCTTTTTTCTGCCAATATTATAAAAAAGCGGGCGAGGTTACAGCGTCATTTCATAGATCATCTCAATCAGTTCCGGTATGCGCAAATGCTGCGGGCAATCCTTCATGCAGGATCTGTCCGCACATCTCCGGCAGCTTTCATACATCTCATGAATATTCAGCCGGAGTTTTTTCCTTGCCCAGTAAGCCTTGCCAAGATGATAATAGTTATACTGCCGCAGGATGATATGCGCCTCATATCCGTGCGGACAGGTACATTTCTGACACCGCGTACAGGGAACAGGCACATAGGATTGCGCCAGCCGTTCCGTGACCTCGGAGAAATCCCAGTCATACGGCGGATATTCCTCCTGCATCGCAGCATCCGCCTGCTGCACCGTGCCAATGCCGATCAGGGCGCAGGAAAACGGCCAGTGCAGCACCCCGCCGATCAGCTCCTGCGGCGTAAATGCGCTGAGCAGACAACCCGCCGCATACACCTTGTTGAGAATCAGACCTTTTCCGCGGAAGATGTCCTGTTCCGCAATGCGGTCCATGATGCCGCGTTCGAGGATATTGCCGCTTGTCTGAATCACATCCACCCGATTATCGGCTGCTGCACGCGCTGCTACACTATAATAATGCGTCGCAATGCCGGTATACCGGATAACACCGGCTTTTTTCAGATCGCACAGTGCATCGAGTGCGCCGTATCTGCTGAAGGTTTCGTCCTGATTCTTCTCATCCACCTGATGCACGAAATAGATGTCCGGATTCGTTCCGAGTGTTTCCGCAGAACGCATCACCTCCCGGAACATATCATTGCCGTCCATGAACCGCGCCTTATCAGAGATGATGATATGTTCCCTGCCGACCTTCTCTGCAAATACGCCGAGTTTGTATTCCGCATCGCCGTATTCCTCCGGAATCGCCGTGTCATAGAAATTGCAGCCCAGATGATAAGCGTGCAGCATGATGTCCACTGCTTCCGGCAGGGCGGGGCTGTAGTAATCCGGCAGCACCGGCACATTGCCGCTTAAAACCGGAATTGTACCGAAGCCGATTTCCGAGACCCGCAGGCCGGTCTTGCCAAGCATTCTGTATCTCATAGCTTCTCGCACCACGCAAAGGCATCTGCGGCAATCTCCATGCCTTCCCGCTGACAGAACACCACTTCTTCCAGTTCGCTGCAAAACGCAAACGCCATCGCTTCAATTTTCCGCACCGATGCCGGAATTACGATTTTCCGCAGGCTCTTGCAGCGGAAGAATGCCCGTTCCGGAATCACAGAAATATTCGCAGATATGTGAATTTCCTGCAAATTACAGCAATGTTCAAACGCCCGCTTTCCGAGTTCGGCAAGGTGATCTGAGAGGTCGATGTGTGTCAGGCTCCTGCATCCGCTGAACGCCTGCGCCCCGATCCGCCGCACGCTGCCCGCATTCTGCACTGTGCGCAGCCATTTGCTGCTTTTGAAGGCAGATTTCCCGATGGTTTCCGTTTCCGGCGAAAGCACGATGCTTTCCAGCAGATTGCATTCCTGATACACCTGATCTCCGACCACCAGAATGCCGCCCGGAAATACAAGCTGCTTGATATTGCCCGTGCTTTCTTCGAGAACGCCGTCTGCATTTAGCTTAAAGCAATTGATGCACTCTGCAAAAATCCGCCGCACCAGATCCGGATACGGTTTTTCGGTCACATCGCGGAAATGTTCCAGCGTATAGGTTTTGCCGTCGGAATCGCGAATGGTTTTCAGGTTGATGCAGTTGCGGAAGGCAAACACATCCACTGCGACCCGTTCCTGCGTCAGAATCAGCTCCCGCAGCCGCGTATTGCCTGCAAACGCCCAGCTGCAAATCCGTTCGATATTCGCCGGAATCTCCGCAGTTTCCCCGCAGCAGGCAGCGTCAATCAGCAGCCCGTTCACGATATTGAACGGCACTTCCTTCCGCCGTTTTTCCAGCCAGCCCGTTCCTGCAAATGTCAGCTTGCCGCTGCTGCGGAATCCTGCCGGAAACAGAATTTCCGTCACACGAAGATGATCGCGGAACGCCTCATCCTCCGCAGAAACGATGTCATCCGGAATGCGCACCGTGACCGCATCCCCTTTGTATTTCACAATGCCAAGCTGCCGGTTCACATCGAAGCAGGCATAAACGCTGCCAATGATCTCCTGCACCGGAATCGGCAGCGGATTATCCGCCGTATTCCGGCTTTGCGAAAAGCGCGAAAAAACGTAAGATTCGCCGTCATACACGATATTTTCCGCGCAGGTGCAGCCGATAAAAGCACCGCTTTGCAGCTTTGTACCGGCATCCAGCACGATGGTTTGCAGCGCAGCACAATCGGCAAATGCATGATAGCCGACTGCCGCATTTCTCAGCGCAACCGCCTTGAGACCGTCACAGCGTTCAAAGGCACGTTCCCCGATGCTTCTGATGTTCTCGAAATCGAACTGTTTCAGCGATGTGCATTCATCGAAGCAGCGTCTGCCGATTTCAGTGAGTTCCGGCGAAAACCGGATCTCTGACAGCACACTGCATCCCGCAAATGCCTCATCCCCCAGCGCAGAAACGCCGGTGATCTGTACCGTTTCGAGATTGCGGCAGAAGGAAAATGCACCCTTCCCGATCTGCGCCGCCAGCACCTTGACCGTGCGCAGCGAAGGGCATTTCTCAAAGGCATAGGGTTCAATGATGCATTCCGGATGATGAATCACGACGGATCTGAGATTTCTGCATCCCGAAAACGCATATTTCCCGATCACCTCCGGCTGATCCAGAACCAGTTCCGTCAGGGAATCGTCATCGCAGAACTGATACGCCGCAATATCGTCCCTGCCGTACCGGCGTTCCGGCAGCGGCAGCGCAGCAGGCGTATACGTTTGAAAGCCCGGCAGTTCCAGCGATACACAGCCCCGGAATGCCGCAAATCCGACTGTTTTGAGAACGGCAGGCACTTGGAAGCGAATCAGTTTTTTGCAGTTTTCAAATGCCCCCCTGCCGATGATCTGCACATTCTCCGACATCCCGACCGTCTGCATTGCGGTACAGTTTCTGAAGGCGTTTTCGCGGATTTCCCGCACCGTATTGCTCATAATGACTCTGCCGATGCGGTCATTGCCGGCAAAGCAGCCCTCTCCGATGATCTCCACGCCGCCCGGAATCGTGACACGTTCCTCATTGCCGGTATAAGCCATCAGGATTTTGCCGCTGATGTAAAAATCACTCATCACCTGATCATTGATCTTCCGGATGATATACGGCGTATCCGCCTCATACCGGATGCCGCCCAGCCGGTACATCCTGCCGCCGATGATGATATGCTTCAGACTGCTGCATCCCCGGAATGCACCTTCATCAATCACGACATCCTCGTGCTTCAGTGTAATCTGTTCAAGGTTGATACAGTTTCCGAATGCATTCGTGCGGATGCGTTCGAGGCTTTCGGGGAACGAAATCGCCGTGATGCCTTTTTTATCGAAGAAGCAGCCTTTCTCAATGCAGCGGATGCCCTCCGGCAGTTCAAACGACCGCAGATCAATATGCAGCTTAGACAGCACACCGTTTTCAATCTCCAGCGATTGATACAGGCTTTGTGCAATTGCGCGCACCACGGGATGTCCGGTCTTTCCGGCAACATAATCCGCAAACAGATTCTCCGCGTGATAGGCAAAGCCGTCCGAAAGGCAGATGTCCTGAATGCGGACACAACCGGTGAAAATATCATCCGGAAAATTGGAGCAGTCAATCTCACTGTGCAGTGATAATGCACGAAGCTGCGTGTCATTTGCAAATGTCTGCTTTTCGAGCCGCTTCACGCCGAATGCCCTGCATTCCTCCAGACGGTCACAGTAGAGAAAGACACCCGTTCCCAGTGTCGTGACCGAATCCGGCAGCAGAACAGAAACCAGCGAATGGCATCTGTGAAACGCGAAATGGCCGATGCGCTGCAAGCCCTCCGGAAACCGGATGGCTGCAAGCTGCCGGCATCCCTTGAAGGCATTGTCGTCGATTTCGGTCAGCCCTTCCGGCAGCACAACATCCGTCAGCCATGCCATCCCCTTGAACACATCTTTCCCGATGACCCTGACGCCCGCCGGAATGACAAGGCTGTGCGATTCTCCGCTGTAACGAAGGAGAACACCGTTTTCAATCTGATATTCTTCCGCCATGATTCACGCCTCCGTTTCCGCAAATGCCTGCACCAGAATTGCGCGCAGCCCCTGCATATTTCCGCACTGATACATCGCCTGCCTGCCGGATTTTGTCCCCGGCATCCGCTTCATGAAATAGGAAGCCAGCTTTTTGATGTAATCCATTGCAGCGAGTTCATCGAAGCAGGACTCTGCAAGATCCGCCTGTTCCATCAGCAGCGACAGCTTGGTATCACCGGTTTCCCTGCCGGTAAGCTGCGCAAAAATCAGCGGATTTTCCAGCCCGTACCGCGCAAGCATCACGCCGTCCGCGCCGGTATTCTCCATCATCCGGACAGCATCCTCCTCTGAACAGATGCCGCCGTTTGCAATAACCGGAATATGGACTGCTCTTTTTGCCGCCGCAATATACTCATAAACCGGTTCGCCGTCATACATCATATTTCTTGTTCGTCCGTGAACAGTGATCATATCCGCGCCGGAATCCTCACACATTCTTGCAAATTCGGTTATGACGATCTTGTCCGGATTCATTCCGGGTCTGCATTTGACCGTCACGACCTTGCCGCTGCGCTTGCACGCCTCTATGATTCTTGCAGCAAGCGGCAGATTTCCGGTCAGGGCGCAGCCTTCTCCGTTCTTGATGATATTCGGGACAGGGCAGCCCATGTTAATATCGACCACTGCATAATCGGCGGTATAGCTGCCCTTGCAGGCATATTCAAATGCTGACGGCACACAGCCGAGAAGCTGCACCGCCTTCGGAGATTCCGCCGCATCGGTATAGAGGAGTTTTGCAGTCGCAAGATCGTTATATTTCAGTCCGTTCGCACTGACCATTTCCGTGAAGCAGAGTCCCGCACCGAGTTTTCTGCACATCACGCGGAAGGGATAGCCGGTATATCCGGCAAGCGGCGCCATGAACACGTTCGACTCCGTTGTCAGGCTGCCGATATGGAGTTTTTTCAGATAGCTTTCCCGAAATCGTTTCATTTTCTGCCCTCGTTTCTATAGAAAACGGATGCGTATGATTTATTAAGTATACCATCATTGCAGGAAAATGTCAAGAAATGCTGAAATGCTGAATTGTGCAAATTCATGAACAATTCCTGAATTGACGCGCCTGCTGCTTGACAAGTACCGCCGTGCATGATATGATATAAACAAATTAAATCACAAGCAAGGGGGAATGCATTTATGATTCAGCTCTTTTACAGCATTGTGCTGGTGATTTCGCTGATTTGTGCCGCTGTTTACAGTTTCATGTGGCACAGGCATTTTGATGTGAATTTCACCATGATTTTCACGCTTGTCCCGATTGCCTGTCTGGGCTACTTCTTATTCTCACAGTCAGAAAATCTGCGCGAGGCAGTTGCTGCCGTCAAAATCATTTATCTGGGCGGATGCTTTTTGCAGCTCTTTATCGTCCTCAATATCTTCGGTCTCTGCAAAATCCGGATCGGCAAACGGCTGCGGACGCTGCTGTTCGGCATCTGCCTGCTGCTGTACCTGCCGGTTCTGAATCTCGGATACGGCAGCAGCTTCTATAAAAGTATCTCCTTCACCGTGCAGAACGGCAATCCGTTGCTGCTGAAGGAATACGGCGCAGCGCACACGCTGATTTACGCGGCATTTTTCGTATTTTTCGCAGTCGGAATCAGTGCCGTTGTCTACTCGTGGATCCGGAAAAAGCAAGTTCCGCGCACCGTGCTGGGATTGCTGGTGTTTCCTTACATCATCTGCGTGCTGAGTTTCTTCCTGATCCGGCAGATCATCCCGCAGATTGAATTTGTGCCGGTCGGCTATGTGCTTGCGGAGATCATCTTCCTGATCATCGCCTATCGGGTCAATCTCTACGATGTCAGCGATACGGTGATTGATTCCATGGTCAGGGAACAGGGCATCGGCTATGTATCGTTCGATTTCAAAAACAGGTATCTGGGCAGCAATCACACCGCACAGTGCATTCTGCCCGAACTGAAAGACACCGCACTGGATGAACGCTTCGGAGAGAAGCCTGCGCATCAGACCATCCGGCAGCTTCTCGACCGCTTTCGGGAAAATCCGGAACAGAATACCTGCCTGTATCCTGTTCCCGGTGCCGGCTCAGATGACGACCGCATCTACACAGCAAAGGTCAATTATCTCTATGACAGCGACCGCAAGCGCGGATACATCATCACCTTCACCGATGATACCGCCAATCAGAAATACATCCGGCTGCTGGATACCTATAACGAAGACCTGCGGCAGAAAGTGGAGGACAAAACCAGACACATCGTGGAGATGCATGACAATCTGATCATGAGTCTTGCGATGATGGTGGAAAGCCGCGATAATTCCACCGGCGGACACATCAAGCGAACCAGCGAAGGCGTCCGCATTCTGATTGAGGAGATCACACGGGATCAGACCTTGCAGCTTCCGGAAGACTTCTGCCGTGCCGTCATCAAGGCAGCGCCGATGCATGATCTGGGCAAGATCAATGTGGATGACGCCGTGCTGCGCAAGCCCGGCAAATTCACGGAGGAGGAATTTGCCAAGATGAAGCATCACACCACGGAAGGCGCAAGAGTCATCCACGAGATTCTGCGGCAGACAGACGATGAACTGTTCAAGACCATTGCAGAGAACGTGGCACATTATCATCACGAACGCTGGGACGGTTCAGGCTATCCGGCGGGGCTTGCAGGCGAGAAGATTCCGCTGGAAGCGCGCATCATGGCAATCGCGGATGTCTATGATGCACTGGTCTCAAAACGGGTCTACAAGGAGGCATTTGATTTTGCAAAAGCTGACCGGATTATCATGGAGGGCATGGGCAGCCAGTTTGACCCGCAGCTGAAGGAAGCTTATGTTCATGCGCGCCCGCGGCTGGAAGCTTACTACAGGAATCTGAATGTCTGAGTCTTTTCCAAAAACGTCTCCGGCAGACTAAAGGCTGCACGATGATTATAATGGGCAATTGCCGCTCCGCACACTCCGCCAAAGGAATACGGTCCCTTTGAAAGCCCATTTATGTGAAATATAGCAAAT